>NZ_DBNGVP010000001.1:0-274197 GCF_057119385.1 Archangium sp.
AGGACGCCGGGAGCGGCGGAGGTTCAGCCTCAGCGGGAGTGGGGTCGGCCCCTCCTGCCTGGGACAGCAGCAACAGCACCAGCAGTGTGGAAGTCATCGGCGCCTCCAACAGCAGCCCCAGAGACTAGCCCGGATTATTCACCAGGGCCTGGTGGGGAGCCGCGAAGCAGCCATGCGCAGGGCCCGGGGGTACGATCTGGCTCGTTGCCCCTATCTGGCAGGTGAGTGGCGGTCAGGTTGGTAAAGGGGCGCGAAATCCGTGGGGGTTGGATGCCAAGGACTCGCGCGCAAGCACGGGACGCACCTCGGCCGTGTCGGCCAGGTGGCCGAAGCAGCAGAAGCGGGGCGTGCACCGCGCGTCAGCTCACTGGCGGCGGCCATGACAGCCTCACCCCGGCGCTGGAGGCCGGGATTGCCTGAGCAGCAGCGCCCCGCCATCGCTGGACGTGTCCGGCGCGTCGCTGCCCTCGTGGCCCGGGCGCTTCCCGCGGGCGAGCGGCTGCCGCGCTCACGTCTGCTCGATGTGGGATGCGGGGCGGGACGCTGGGCCTCCCGGTGGGTGGCGGCGGGGGCTCGCGAGGTGGTGGGGGTGGAGCCGGCACCTCCCATGGCGGCCGCAGCGGCCGCACTTGGCCTGGAGCGGTTCCGGCTGGTGCCCGGTCCCATCGAGGAGCATGTGCCGGAGGGAACCTTCGACGCGGTGCTGGCGAGCATGTCGTTGGATCATGTCGAGCACGTCGCCCCGGTCCTGGGCCGGTTGGCCCGGCACCTCACTTCCCATGGCCGGCTCATCGTGACCACGGAGCACCCACTGCGCACGGCTCCGGTGGATGGACCCCGTTGGGTGGAGGAGCCGGGCGGAGCGCGCTCCGCCCGGGTGCGTGACTACGACCAGGAAGGGTGGCGGGTGTTCCAGTGGTTCGGACACCCGTCGCCCGTGCGCGTGTACCACCGGACGATGGGCTCCTGGGTCCGGCTGTTGCGCGAGGCGGGGCTCGAGCTCATCGCCGTGCATGAGCCGGTGTCGGACCACCCGAGAGATGGGAGGAGTCCGCGCTTCTGGCTGCTCGTCGCGCAGAAACCAGGTTCCCGGCGCTCCCTGGTGACCGTGGATGGCGCGGCGGCGAGCGGGAAGACCTCGTTCGGCGCGAGGCTCGCCCAACGGCTGGAATGGATGCTGGTGGATTCCGGCCAGCTCCAGCGTGCGTTCGCCTGGAGAGGGCTCGCCCAATCGCACTCGCAGCCCGTCCAGGTTCGCTTCGACGAGGGCCGCGCGCGGTATTTCGTGGGCGCGCGAGAGGTGACGGACGAGCTGGGGAGTCACGCCGTGGCGCGGGCCTGCTCGGAGGTGGCCCGGAATCCCTCGGCGGCGGAGGAACTGGCCGCGATGCTCGGAGAGCTGACACGCGAGCGCTGTGTCGTCACCGGACGCGCCATGGGCCGCTTCCACGTGGACCCCGTGGCGCGTTTCTTCCTCTCGGCTCCCGCGGAGATACGCGCCGCCAGACGCGGTTGCTCCGTCGAGGAGATTGAAGAAAGGGATCGCCAGGACAGGGAGCGGGGCCGGCTGCTACCGCCGGACATCGATACCCTCCTGTTCGACACCGGTGCACACGCGCTCGAACCGCTCGTGGAGACGGCGCTGGCCGTCATCCGGCAACGGCTGGTGATGTCCTGACCGGGAGGTCTCCCGCCCGCCGACTTCACGTGTCGGGTCGGGTGCCCGACGGCGGACGTAGTACCGACTTCCCTGGACAGGTCCTCTGAGGTAGTACACGGCACCTGACTGGAGAAGACATGTCCACGACCGTTACCATCACCATGCAGGAGCGAAGGTTCTTCGAGCGCATCTACCAGGTCGCCGAGCAGGTGCCGCACGGCCAGGTGTCCACCTACGGGGACATCGCGATCATCGTCGGGGGCGGGTGCGATGCGCGCATCGTGGGGCTCGCCATGGGGGACCTGGGGCCGCGCGCGGCCAAGGTGCCCTGGCAGCGGATCATCAACCGCTCGGGAGGCATCAGCACGCAGGGGTACAACCAGCGCGAGCTGCTGGTGGCCGAGGGCGTCGAGTTCGACGACAAGGGCAAGGTGCTCCTGGACCGCTTCCGCTGGGCCGGGCCGAGCCAGGAGTGGGCCACGAAGCACGGCTTCACCCCGCTGCCCGCACGCAGCCCGGGCAAGGAGGAGGACAAGTCCCAGATGCGCCTGTTCTGAGCCTCCCGGGGGGCCGGGCTCACCCGGGTTCGGGGTCGGGGTTACTCCGGGTAACAGTCTCCGAACACCTCGGCGATCCACTGGCCCGCGCCCTGCGTATACTCGGCGCCTCTATGGAAGGCCGCCTGGTTCTCAAGAATTGCTCCATCTTCCGCGCCGACGGCCGTGGACGTGCCGGTATGGCCGTCGTCATCGAGGGCGGCCTCATCCGCCGGGTCGCTCCCGATGCCGAGGTCCCCGTGCTGCCCGGGGACTGGGAGGTCTCCTGCCGGGGCCGGCTGGTGATGCCCGGCCTGGTGGACTGCCATGCGCACCTGGTGGGGGACCTGATGGTGCCCACCTCGGGCGAGCTCCTGCTGCACCCGCCCCAGGTGCGCCTGGAGCACGAGCGGCGTCTGGCCGCCCAGCTCACCGCCTCGGAAGTGGAGGTCCTCTCCCTGTACGCCATGGCCCGTGCGCTGCGCTCGGGCATCACGCTGGTGGTGGACCACCTGTCGTGTCCGGGGGACGTGTCCGGGGGACTGGATGCCCAGGCGCGCGCGGCGGAGCAGCTCGGCCTGCGGCTGGTGGCGAGCCATGCCACCACCAGCCTCGAGGGCACCTCCGAGTCCCTGGCCCAGGCGGAGGCCAATGCCGACTTCGTGCGGCGCCGCGGCTCCCATCCGCTGGTGCGGGGCGCGCTCGGCTTCCATGCCTCGTGGACGTGCGCCAATCCCCTGTTGCAGCGGCTCAGCCGTCTGCGGGAGTCCTCGGGAGCGCCCGTCGTCTTCCACCTCTCCGAGGGGGACCACGACCTGGCCACCACCTGGGAGCAGCACTTCCAGCGGGTGGTGCCCCGGCTGGAGGCCTTCGGGCTGCTCGGGCCGCTGTCGGTGGCCGCGTACGCGCGCGCCGTGGACGACACCGAGTCCGTGCGCCTGGCGGAGACTGGCACCTGCGTGGCGCTCGGTCCCGGGTCGGCGCTCCTGGTGGAGCCCAGTGGCCGGGCCCTGGAGACGCTGCATGGACGCCAGAACCTGATGGGGCTGGGCAGCGCCGGACACGGCAACCTCTGGGACGCGGTCGCCGCCTCGCTCATCACGGCCCTGGGCGCCGCGCGCGGCTCTCGGCTGGTGGACCCCGATGGCGTGCTGGTGCAGCTCTTCGCGGATGGCCCGGCCGAGCTGTGCTCGCGCCTCTACGGCGTGCCCTCGGGCTCGGTGGAGGAGGGGCGGCTGGCGGACCTGGTGGTGTTCGACTGCGTGCCCGCGCTGGACCCCGACAGCGGACAGGCCCCGTTCCTCCTGGGCCAGCTCGGGCGCTCGCGGGTGGCGTGGAACATCGTGGATGGCCGCGTCACCGTGCGCGAGGGGCAGGTGCTCGGCATGGACGATGTGGGGCTGGCGCGCGAGGCGTCCCTCGTGCTCTCGCGGCTGTGGGCGCGCACCCGCATCCCGGAGTCGGCGGCCCACTTCTGGCCGGTGCGCCAGGGATGAGCCCGGGGACCGCTTCCCTGGTGGAGCTCCTCCGCCAGGCCCACGAGCGGCGCGCCCCGCTGCGCGAGGACCCGCGCACCACGGCCTTCCGGCTCGTCAACGGCGAGCCCGATGGTGTGCCGGACGTGACGGTGGACGTCTTCGAGTACCTCCACGTGGTGAGTCTCTACCGGGACTTCACCCCGGACGAGGAGCAGGCGCTGCTGGAGGGCGTGATGTCCGCGTGGGCGCCGCGCAGCGTGTACCTGAAGCGCCGGCCGAAGGAGGCGCGCCACCTGGCCAACGTGGCGAAGGAGCAGCTCGCCCCCGAGCAGGCCGAGCGCGGCGAGCCGGTGGAGTCGCTGGTGGCGCTGGAGAACGGGCTGCGCTTCCTCATCCGTCCGGGGCAGGGGCTGTCGGTGGGCCTCTACCTGGACATGCGGGACACGCGGGCGTGGCTGGCCGGAGAGGTGCGCGGCCTCACCGTGCTCAACCTCTTCTCGTACACCTGTGGCTTCGGCGTGGCGGCCACGGCGGGTGGGGCGAAGCGTGTCCTCAACATCGACGCGAGCCGCCGCGTGCTGGACTGGGGCGAGGAGAATGCCCGCCTCAACGGGCAGCCGGTGGAGCGGTACGACTACGTGGCCGGGGATGTCTTCGACTGGCTGGGCCGGCTGGCGCGCAAGGGGGAGACGTTCGACGTGGTGGTGGCGGATCCGCCCTCGTTCGCCACCACGCGCACCAGCCGCTTCTCCGCCGCGAGGGACTACGCGCAGCTGGCCGAGGCCGCCGCCCGGGTGGTGGCACCGGGAGGCCGGTTGGTGGCGTGCTGCAACCTCGCCACGCTGGAGCCGCGCCGCTTCGAGGCCATGGTGACGGAGGGCGTGTCCCGGGCGAAGCGCAAGGGCAGGGGGCTGCTGCCGCTGGGGCCCTCGCCGGTGGACTTTCCCGCGTCCGCCGCGCACCCGGCCGCCCTCAAGGTGCGGGTGCTGGAGCTGCCTTGATCAGGCCGTGGCCAGCCGTTTGAGCAGGGACTCCAGCACGTCGAGATCCAACGGCTTGACGAGGTGGGCATCGAAGCCCGCCTCCTTGGACTGCTGCCGGTCCGAGGCCTGGCCGTAGCCCGTCACGGCGATGAGCCGGATGCCCCGGGCCGCGTGCCGCTGGCGGAGCAGGCGCGCCAGCTCGTAGCCGTCCATGACGGGCAGCCCGATGTCCAGCAGGGCCACCTCGGGCTGGAACGTCTCCGCCATTTGCAGGGCGCTCGGGCCGTCATAGGCCACCCGGGTCTCGCACCCCAGGACCTCGAGCGACTCGGAGAGGATGTCGGCCGCGTCCCGGTTGTCGTCCACCACGAGCACGCGGCCGGGCACGGTGTTTCGCGCGGGCGGTGCCGGCTCCACCTGGACGGGGGCGGCCACGCTCTGCTCCTCCTCCACCCGTGGCAGCGGGAGCCGGACCGTGAACTCACTGCCGTGCCCCCGGCCCTCGCTGTGCACCTCCACACTGCCGCCATGGAGCGTGACCATGCTCCGGACGATGGCGAGCCCGAGCCCGAGTCCTCCCTGGGACCGGTCCAGGGCCTGGCTCTCCTGGACGAAGAGCTCGAACACCCGGGGCAGCGTCTCCGGATCGATGCCCGTGCCATTGTCGCGGACCCGGACGACGGCCTGGTGGCCCTCCCGCACGGCCTTCACCGAGATGCGGCCGCCGGGCTCGGTGTACTTCGCGGCGTTCGTCAGCAGGTTGGAGAACACCTGGGCGAGCCGCGTTGGATCCGCGTCCAGGCGCAGGCCTCGCGGGGGCACGTCCACCGTCAGCGTGTGCTCGCGCTGTTCGATCAACGGGCTGGCCTGCTCGAGGGCCTTGGCCACCACCGTGGACAGCTCGAGCTTCTCCCGCTTGAGCTCCACCTTGCCCCGTGTCACGCGCGACACGTCCAGCAGGTCATCCACCAGCCGCACCAGGTGCTTGACCTGCCGCTCGATGAGGGTGCGCTCCCGCTCCATCTCCGCGCCGCCGCGCAGCTGCATCAGCTGCAGCGCCGTCAGGATGGGGGCCAGGGGATTGCGCAGCTCATGGCCGAGCATCGCGAGGAACTCGTCCTTGGCGCGGTTGGCCGACTCCGCTCCCCGCCGGGCGAGCGCCAGCTCCGTCACGTCGAAGGCCACGGCCACGATGCCCTCCACCTGGCCCGCCTCGTCGAGCATCGGCTGATAGACGAAGTCGAAGAAGCACTCCTCCAGCACACCGGCCGTGCCCCGGTTGAGCATCATGCGCACGGACCTGCCGATGTACGGCTCGCCCGACGTGAACACCGTGTCCAACAGCTCGTAGACGCCCTGGTTGGCCAGCTCCGGAAGGGCCTCGCGCACGCTCCGGCCCAGCACCGGGCGCGTGGAGAACAGCTGGAGGTAGCTCGCGTTCAGGAAGTCGAACACGTGCTCGCGGCCCCGCAGGATCGCGATTCCCACCGGGGCATGCTGGAAGACGCGGGCGAGCCGCCGGTGGTGCGCCTGCTCCACGGTGCGCAGCCGGGCCCGCGCGAGCTGGGACTCGACGCGCGCCACCAGCTCCCGGGCCGAGAACGGCTTCACCAGGTAGTCATTGGCCCCCGCCCGGAGTCCCTCGACATGCGCCTCCTCGCCGGCGCGTGCCGACAGGACGATGACGGGCACGTTCCGCGTGTGCTCGTGGGCGCGCAGCTCCCGCAGGAGCCCGAAGCCATCCAGGCCCGGCATCATCACGTCCGTGAGCACCAGGTCCGGCGGCCGCGTGCGTGCGGCCTCGAGCGCGGCCACGCCGTCCGGGGCCGTCTCCACCTGCCAGCGCTCGGCGAGCAGCCGGCCCACGTACTCGCGCATGTCCGCGTTGTCGTCGGCGAGCAGGATGCGGGCCCCGGCCACGATGTCCATCACCGGGTGGACCGGCGCGCTCAGCCGCGAGGGCTCCACGGCGGGCACCTCGGGCGCGCCGGGCAGCCAGCGCAGTGCCTCGTTCACATAGGGCGCGGCCCCGAGCGCCGTGGACTCCCGCGTGCGGCCGGCGGCCACCCGCTCCTTCGGCAGGTGCGCCGTTCCGGCCGGGATGCGGACGGTGAACGCCGTGCCCTGGCCGGCCGTGCTCGTGGCGGTGATGGTGCCCCCGTGCATGCGCACCAGCTCGTGCACCAGCGCCAGGCCGATGCCGGAGCCCTCGTGCGTGCGCGAGCGCGCCCCCTGCACGCGGTGGAACCGCTCGAAGAGGTAGGGCAGCTCGCTCTCGGGGATGCCGGTGCCCGTGTCGCGCACCTGGAGCTCGGCGCCATCGCCCACCCACCGCTGCGAGACGTGGATGGCGCCCTCGAACGTGAACTTCAGCGCGTTGGAGAGCAGGTTCAGGACGATCTTCTCCCACATGTCCTGATCCACGTGGAGCGGCTCGGGGAGGGGAGGGCAGTGGACCTCGAAGGAGAGCCCCGCGCGCTCGATGGCCGAGCGGAAGGCGCTCGCGAGGCCGGCCGTCAGCTCCGCCAGGTCCACCGGGGTGTACACGGCCTGGACGCGGCCGGCCTCGAGGCGCGCGAAGTCCAGCAGCGAGTTGACGAGCTTCAACAACCGCAGCGCGTTGCGGTGGACGGTCTCCAGGTTCTCGCCGGTGAGCGCTCGCGAGGGGGAGGCGAGCGCGTCCTCCGTGGGCCCGAGCATCAGCGTCAGCGGGGTGCGGAACTCGTGGCTGACGTTGCTGAAGAAGGCCGTCTTCGCGCGATCGATCTCCGCCAGCGCCTCGGCGCGCTGGCGCTCCTCCTCGTAGGCGCGCGCGTTGGCGATCGCCGTCACCACCTGATCCGCCGTCAGCCGGAAGAGGCCCAGGTAGTGGTCATCCAGCACGCGCCGGGGACTGACGCCGGAGACCAGGAAGCCGTACGGGTGGGGCTGGCCGGGCCGCGACAGGGGGAAGACCACCGCCCGCTCGGAGGGAATCCCCCAGCGGCCTCCCGGCATGGGACCGAAGCGCTCCGAGAGGTCGTCGACGAGGGCCTCGCGTCCGGCGCGGGCCGCCTCGGCGAACGGCCACCCCGCGGTGTCGCGGGCGTTGGCGTCGAAGGGCACGTGGGTGGGCTTGCCCGGGCCCTCGTAGCGGTCCAGCCCGGTGGTGCTCACGAGCCGGAGCTCCCGGGCGTCCTCGCTCAGCAGATAGAGGAGGGAGAAGGGCAGGTCGGCGTCGTTCTCCGCGAGGATGCCCGCGGCCGTGCGGCAGGCCTGCTCCGCGGACTTCGCCTCGGCGGCCCGTGCGGCCAGCTCGCCCAACATCCGCAGCTGGCGGTTGTCCCGCTCCTGCCCGGTCGTCTCCTGCACCGTGACGAGCACGCCGCCCACCTGGCCTCCCTCGGCGGGGACGGGGCTGTACGAGAACGTGTGGTAGGTCTCCTCGGGGAACCCGCGCCGGTTGATGAGGAGCAGGAAGGACTCGTTCCACGTCGCCGGGGCCCCGTCGAGCACGCCCCGGGCCATGGGCCCGATGACGTCCCAGATCTCGCTCCACACCTGTACGGCGGGAGCGCCCAGGGAGGCGGGGTGCTTCTCTCCGAGGATGGGCCGGTAGCCGTCGTTGTAGATTTGAATGAGGTCCGGTCCCCACCAGAGGAGCATGGGGAAGCGGTTGCGGAGCACGACGCCCACCATCGTCTTGAGGCTGGTGGGCCAGCCGGACACGGGGCCCAGGGGCGTCTTGGACCAGTCCAGCGAGCGCACCAGCGCGCCCAGCTCACCGCCCTCCGCGAGACAGCTTTCCTGGGTGCCGGAGACGCCGGGCGCGGAGGGGTCGTTCTTGTGCATTCCAGGTCTCGATCGCGAGGGCGGTTCGGGCTTGTAGCGAGGGAGACCCGGTTTCGCCGGGCACGTCCCTCACACCAGGCCGCTCGCTGTCCCGGGGAGCCACCTGCCTGGCGACTGTCTCCAGGCGGGTGGCTCGGGGTGCTGCCTACCTGCCTCGGCCCGGCACCTTGCTGGACAGGTCCGGGAACACCTTGCGCCACTCGGGAATGTCGTCCTGGGCGGCCGAAGCCGACGAGGCATTGCCCTGCGTGGCGTGGGATCCCCGGGCGGGCGGCGGCGGGGGCGGCGCGCTCTGCGCCTTCGGGTTCCGGCCGCCCGTCCGGGTGGATTCCTGGAACTGCTCCGTCCCGACCATGCGCCGGAGCGCACCCGCGGACCGGCCCAGGTTCTCCAACACCTTCGTCACGTCCTTCAACTGGGCGGTGCTGTCCTTCAGCCTTCGGTCCAGCAGCTCAAAGGGATGTGCGCCCCCTTCAGCGTTCTTCATGAGAATGGTCTTCCTCTCCAGCTACGTGATTCCCCCAACGTGCTTGTAAATCCGCGCGGGCGCAACAGTTCCGTGCGTCCGCGGGGGGCCGGGGGGAGGAGCGGAGGTTGGAGCGTCAATCAGGACACGGCAGGGGCCTGCTGGACGGCCCCCGGGTTGCCTGTCCGCCGGGTGGGGATGTCTGTCATTGTCCGGCTTGACTCCTGACCCTAGGTCATTTAATAAGTGACTCATGGTCAGCGAGCGGCTGGCCGGAACCTTTCGTCCTCGCGGAATCCAGGAGGCAGTCATGTCGAACCAGGCCTTGTCGAAGTCGGTCCTCATCACCGGGTGCTCCACGGGCATCGGGCGAGCCACGGCGTTGCGGCTGGTGCGGGCCGGGTGGAAGGTGTACGCGACGGCGCGGAGCGTGGAGAAGCTGGGGGAGCTGGAGGCGGCGGGCTGCCGCACGCTGGCGCTGGACGTGACGGACGAGGCGTCCATGGTGGCGGCGGTGCGCCAGGTGGAGCGGGAGGACGGGGCGGTGGGGGTGCTCATCAACAACGCGGGCTACAGCCAGTCGGGGGCGCTGGAGACGGTGGAGCTCGGGGACGTGCGCCGGCAGTTCGAGACGAACGTGTTCGGGCTGCTGCGGCTCACGCAGCTGGTGCTGCCGGGCATGCGGCGGCAGGGCTGGGGGAAGGTGGTGAACATCGGCTCCATGGGCGGCAAGCTGACGTTCCCCGGGGGCGGGGCGTACCACGCGACGAAGTACGCGGTGGAGGCGCTCAGTGATGCGCTGCGCTTCGAGGTGAAGGGCTTCGGGGTGGACGTGGTGCTGGTGCAGCCGGGGCTCATCCGCACCGAGTTCAGCCAGACGGCGGTGGGCGGCATGAGCGCCAGCCTGGAGAAGGCGGACGGGCCCTACGCGGGCTTCAACTCGGCGGTGGCGCGGTCCACCCAGGAGGCCTACGTGAAGGGGCCGCTGGCGAAGCTGGGCGGCGAGGCGGAGGACGTGGCGCGGGTCATCCAGCGCGCTGTGGAGGCCCGCCGGCCCCGCGCGCGCTACACCGTCACCGCCTCGGCGAAGGTGATGCTGGCGCAGCGGGCGATGATGCCGGACGGCATGTGGGACGCCTTCCTGCGTACGCAGTTCCCCCAGCCCGGCGCGAGGAGCTGACCCCCGGGGCGGCGCAGCGGCCACGGCGGCCCTTTCCGGGGGCCGGGCCGCGTTGAACTTGGCCAGAAGGGCCTCGGGGGCGCTATCGTGGTGGCACTGATGTCCACCGCCGCCCCCCGCGCCCCCGTGCCGTTCGGCCAGTACAAGCTCATCGATCGCCTCGCCGTGGGCGGCATGGCGGAGCTGTTCCTCGCGCAGCAGTCCGGCCCGGACGGCTTCGAGAAGCCCGTCGTCATCAAGCGCATCCGCCCGCACCTGTCGCGGCAGTCGCCCTTCGTGCGCATGTTCCTCAACGAGGCGCGGCTGGCCGCCCAGCTCAACCACCCCAACATCGTGCAGATCCACGACCTGGGGAAGGTGGGGGACAGCTACTACATCGGCATGGAGTACCTCTTCGGCCGGGACATGCGGCGGGTGGTGCCCAAGGCCGAGTCGCTGGGGATTCCCTTCCCCATGGTGTACGCGCTGAAGATCGCCTCGTCCGTGTGCGAGGGCCTGTACTACGCGCACCAGAAGGTGGACCTGTACGGGGCGCCGCTGAACATCGTCCACCGGGACGTGACGCCGGAGAACATCTTCGTGTGCTTCGACGGCACGGTGAAGGTGCTGGACTTCGGCATCGCCAAGGCGGCCAACCGGGCGGAGCAGACGCGCGCCGGAGAGCTGCGCGGCAAGCTCAGCTACCTCAGCCCCGAGCAGTGCCTGGGCAAGCCGTTGGATCACCGCAGCGACATCTTCTCGCTGGGCTCCGTGCTCTACGAGTGGCTCACCGGCTTCAAGCTCTTCACCGGCGAGTCGGACGTGTCCGTGATGCGCAGCATCGTGGATGGGAAGGTGTACGCGCCCTCGTACTTCCGGGCGGACATCCCCGAGCCCGTGGAGGCCATCCTCATGAAGGCCCTGGAGCGCGACCGGGACAAGCGCTACCCCACGGCCTGGCACTTCCAGCAGGATCTGGACCGCTTCCTCAACACGTACGACTTCACCCCCTCGAGCCTTCACCTCTCCAACTTCCTCAAGCAGCTCTTCCTGGACGAGCTGGAGGAGGAGCAGCAGCGGCTCAAGCCCCAGCGGCCGGCGCCGTTCTCCGCGCCCGCGCCCACCACGCAGCCGGAGCTGGAGTCCGTGCTCCCCGTGGAGGAGCCGTCGGGCGGCGAGCGCATCGTCGCGGTGCCCGTGACGGCCGCGCAGCTCGAGTCGCTGGAGGCCCTGGCGCGCAAGCACGGCGTCCCCGTGGGCAAGATGGTGGGGGAGCTCCTCTCGGTCTGGCTCAAGTACCGCTGACATGCCCCGCCTGAAGCTGACCCTCGAATACGACGGCACCCGGTACGTGGGCTGGCAGGTGCAGCCCAACGGCGTCTCCATCCAGTCCCAGCTCGTCCAGGCGCTCGAGAAGCTGCTCGGCGAGCGGGTAGAGGTGGAGGTGGCCGGCCGCACGGACGCGGGCGTGCATGCCACGGGGCAGGTGGTGTGCTTCGACACGCCGCGTGCGCTGCCGCTCAAGGCGTACTGGAAGGGGCTCAACGGCCTGCTGCCCGAGGACATCGCCGTGGTCCGGGCCGAGGAGGTGCCCCCCGAGTTCGACCCGCGCCGCTGGTCCCACGGCAAGCGCTACCGGTACCGGGTGAGCAACAGGCCCTCGCGCTCGCCGCTGCGCCGCTTCACGCACTGGGAGGTGTTCTCCCCCCTGGACGTGGAGGCGCTGCGGCGCGGTGCGGCACACCTGTTGGGGCGGCATGATTACTCCGCGTTCCGGGCCGCGGACTGCCAGGCGGCCCATGCCGTGCGCGAGGTGCGCCGGGTGGACATCCAGGGTACGTCCGGCGACGAGCTGTCCGTCACCGTCGAGGGCACCGCCTTCCTCAAGCACATGGTGCGCAACCTCGTGGGCACCCTGGTGGAGGTGGGCAAGGGGCGCCGTCCCGACACGTGGGTGGCCGAGGTGCTCGCCTCGAGAGAGCGCAAGCGGGCGGGTCCCACGGCGCCGGCCCATGGGCTGGTGCTGGAGGAGGTCTTCTATGGAGATGGCCCGCCTCCTCGGACCCCGGGCGGCACGGCGGACGGCGAAGACGCGGAGTGAGGACTCCGAGTGCGTGCCGGGGCCGGGGTTGCGCTAGGCTGCCGTTCCCGTGAGCACTCAGAAGAAGAGCGTCCTCGATCCGCTGCGCGTCCGCGTCCGCCGTATCCAGTTCACCGTGGGGCTCGGCTTCCTCGCGTTGGTGATGGGCACCGCGCTGACGCTGTCGCTCTCGCTGCGGCTGTCCGACAGCATCGGAGCGCTGCCGTCCTGGCTCATTGATTTCTTGTTGGCTCCGGTGCTGCGGCACCTGTGGGTGCTCGCCGTGCTGCCGGTGCTCTGTTACGGCGCCGCCCGGATCATCGAGCTGAAGCCATGGGCCACGGCGCTGGGGGCCGCGGCGACGGGCCTGTGCTTCACGCTCGCCATCGAGTTCACGAGCAAGGGAATCGATGGGTGGCTGGCGGCGGGAGGACTGTCGCTGGTGTTGGAGCTGGGGGTGGTGGCGGGGGGCGTGGTGCTCAGCCAGCGGGCGGTGGTCCGGGGCCGGGCCGACGCGGGCAAGCAGGAGACGAAGGCCCAGCAGCAGGCGAGTGAGCGCAAGGAGGAGTACGCCGAGTTCCTCCGGGAGGCGGAGCTGGCGGGAGAGAAGAGCGCCCAGCGGGAGGCCGCGAAGCCCGAGGGGCAGGGGGCTCCCGTGCAGTCGCTGCCGTTGCCGGAGCAGCCCGCGGCGCCGGCCGCTGCCTCCGAGGAGACGTCCGAGCAGAAGCCCCCGGGCGAGCCGAAGGCTCCCGCCGCCTGAGCGCGCCCCTCCCGGCAAGGAGTGGTTACCCCGGGGATACCGGCTGGGCATGGACCCCTGGGCCTGCTTCCGCGACGTGCCGCCCAAGCTCGGTGACACCCGCTTCCCCGCCTCCCGCCTCGCGGAGCTCCTCCCCGAGTCGTGGGCCCAGCAGCAGGCTCAGCAGCGATCCCCGGCTCCGAGGTCTCCTCGGGCCGGGGTTTTTCTTCCTCACGCCTCCGAACGCCCACCAATCTCCGGGAAGCGCGCATAGGCTCGCTTGAGGGCCTCGAGGTGCTCGGGCTTGTCCAAGTCGAGCGGCGCCGCGGTGAGACTCACAACCCATCCCCCCGACGCCGTTCGCCTGGCGCGCGACAGCAGCTCCGCGTCGCGCGAGGGGTCCGGGAAGCCGATGGCCTCCGCGGCCACCGCCGACCAGTAGTTGATCCACCCCAGGTACCGGGGCACCTTGGGCGAGCGGATGTTCCACGGGAGCTTGAGCATTGGCAGCCCAAGCGGCGGCCCGTCAGGATTCCCGGACTTCGGCCCTACTTGCGCTGCGATGACCTGCCTCACCGGCCCGGGGGCCACGGTCCCCCACCTGGCACGCACTCCTTCCGCGACGTTCTCCAGCATATCCACTGCCGCCACGACAACGGGCTCGTCATGGGGGAGCTTCGCATGGACGATAAGCAACGGCTCGCCCCCCGGACTCGCAATCGCACTCTCTCGCTGCCCATCCACCAACACCGGGTAGCTCTCGTCCCCATTGCACAACAACCCAAACCCACCGTCCGCGGCCGACTCCGCCAGCCACGCCGCGCGCTGACGAAGCGCGACGGGCCGCCCCGCGTCGGAGACCCGCCACGCCAGGCGCAAGCCGGGGAGAGCCCGCTCCATCCCTTCAATAGCCGCGAGCGGCCTCCCGTCGTCGCTCGTGAGCGCTGGCGCGAAGACATGCAGATGGAGGCGAGCCCGAGTAGTCATCATTTGCACCCTGTGACGACGATATCAAAGCTGTCGTCCTCATCCAGCAGAGCGGCTTTGTGCGCCTCGCTGATCACCCCCACTTTGAAGGTATACCCACAGGCCAGAGCAATCGCGCGGTACTCCCTGAACTCCTCAACCTCCTTCTTGACCGTGATCCCCTTGAGGAAGTCGCTGTACCCGTCGAAGTACTCGACCTTGATTTCCCACAGCACCCGTACTCCCACCTGAAGCGCGTCGAAGCTCTTGCCATCGACCTCTGCATCCTTCCCGGGCCAGCGGTTGGGCGGATACCCGTCGGCGCACGTGTTGTGCGCCTTGTTGCCTCCCTTATGCGGCACCGGAAGGGCCTCGCACTTGCGCTCGCGTTCCCTGTCGGTGGGCTCGGGGGCCGGCCCTGGCGGCCAGTTCTCGCCGGTGGGCTTGGGCTTGGGAGCCCGCTTCTTCTTGAGCTCCGGCGGAGCGGGCTTCGTCTCTGTCACCGGCCGTGTCTCCGGTACGGGCCGTGTCTCCGGCACCGGTCGTGTCTCCGGTACGGGCAGCGTCGGCGGCGGACGCACCTGGGGACGGCCCCGCTTCTCGTACGCCTCCAGCGCCTCGGAGATCGCGAACCCCACCACCACCACGCCCACGACGACCACCGCGCCCACTGCCAGCTCGGGCGCCGCGAGGACACAGAGCCCGATGCCCAAGGCCCCGGCGCCCGCTGAGGCGACAGAGCACCGTCCCGTGGGGTCCCTGAACCGCACCCGCTCCTGGTCGAGCGCGTAGAAGCACCGCTCCACCAGGTCGGCCCATGGCTGGCCCGCCTCAACGACGCACCGGCCCCCGTCCGTCCAGGGCAGCTTCGCCGCCCGCCGGAGGTGGGTGACCACCAGGTCCTCGCGCGGCACCTCGGCCGCCACCTGGGCACCACCCCCACGGCGCCAGCTGCGCCTGCCGGTGAGCGTCCCTCCCATGGGGTAGCTCGTCGCGCACGCCGCCTGCAGCCCGAGCACCACCAGCACCAAAGCACGCGAGACAATCCAGGGCCTGCCGCGCGAACTCCGCCGGACCTCGAGCTGCGTTCCGCCGCCCTCCCCCACCGCAGGACCTGGGTGCTTCTTTTTCACCATGGCATTGGCCTTTCCATGGCCACCCGTGCCCGGACGATCTTGGACAGGGGAAGGATGCGGTAGGGAGTGTCCGGCAACCGCTCAATCAGCTCCGCCCCGTTGCAGTGCAGATAGAAGGCCCAGAGGTCTGGGTCCAGCCGCCAGCCCACCCGCTGTTCGAACTCCTCGAGCTCCTCGGGCGTAGCGGGTGGATACGGGAAGTGATCGCGGGAGACCTCTTCGAGCAGGCTGCTCAGGGTCATGGCCATTGTCGTGAGCTATTCCGGGTCGAGGGTCCAGGTACCTTCCTCCCATCGTTTCAGGGTCATGATCGCTCCGATAGCGGCGACTCCTCCTTCCTTCGCTGCTACTTCCAGGACAGCCTTGGCTTCTGCCGTCCGGTAGCGCAGCAGGAATGCTGCCGCCATGGCTCGAACATCTGTGCGTGGGTGTTTCAACAGCACCGAGAGGGCATCCCGCCCGGCGTTGCCCTGTGCTCGTAACTCCTGCAGCGCGGCCGTGTAGCGTTTCGCGTGTTTGTTCCCCGTTCTGGCATCGCCTCGCCGAATGGCATCGGTCTGGGCGGCCACGTTCTGGGCGAACTGCTCGACGAGTTCCTCCAACTTCATTACCAGAATCCCTTCGGATGGGAACTCCTCGTGGCCCTTGCCGCTCTCGGGCTCAGAGCTGTGCCAGGAGGCTCGCGACGAAGAAGGCCAGCAGGAAGGCCGCGCCGACGGAGAAGCCCCACAGCAGGGACAGGCGCCCCTGGCGGGCCAGGCTGGGCGTACGCAGCAGCCAGGGGCCCACGATGAAGGAGAGCGGCCAGTAGTAGATGCTGAAGGCGTAGAGCACCGGCGTGACGCCCACGAACAGCCCCGTCGAGCCGGTCATGGGGCCTCACGGGCCAGGGACGGTTCAGCCATGTACCACGCGCTGTGCGCCCCTGCGCAGCAGGAGGTCCGGCAGCTTGAAGCGGTGATCTCCTCGCAGCACCAGCCGCTCACCCTCCACCGCGCCCGTACAGGCCAGTCCCCGCTGCAAGGCCTGGAGCCACTCCTGCAACCCCGCGGCGGGCAGGCCCAGCCCCTCCACCACCGTCACCTCCTGGCCCGCTCGGTCCGTCTCGAGCCGCACCACCACGCGCTCGGGTCCTCCCGGGGGCGGGGTGTCGGGGAAGTCCTCCCGGCGCAGCTGGGGCTTCGTGGAGGGCAGCGTGTCTCGCAGCGCCCCGAGCCGGGCGAACGGGTTGTTGAAGCCCTTCTCCTTCGGATCCTGCTTCGCCATGTCACCTCCCGCGTGCGGGCTCCAACGTGTCAGGTGGGCAGCTCGAGTGTCCGGGATGCGCCCACGTGCCGGAATCCGAGGCGCTCATATACCCGCCGTGCCGGGTTGCCGTCGCTCACGACGAGGCTCAGGGCCGGCAGCTCCGCCCGGGTCGCGAGCCACAGTGCACGGCGCAACAGCGCGGCGCCAGCCCCGGCATATCGGGGCGCGGGATGCCGGTACACCTCGATCACCCACGGGCCTCCATGGGGAGGCGTCCCGTCACGCAGGGTGACGAGACAGACCCCAACGACCTTGTCCCCATCCAGCGCGAGCCCGCTGCACGGCAGGAGCGGACCCAGCACCTTCCCCGCGAGAATCCCGGCGACCTCCTGCCGTGCCTCAGTGGGGGTCCATCCAAAGCAGTCCGGGTGCCCGGGCGGATAGGCCACGAGCAACAGCCGCGCCAGCTCCTCGGCGGTCCGCTCGACCCCTGTCAGACGGAGGCCCGCCGGTACTTCGGGGGCGCTCCATGCGGAGGGCGCGGGAGCGGCCCGCAGGTCACGGGAGTACCCGTGCGCGTGCCGCAGGATCCGGGCGCCTCGGCCGATGAGCTCCGTGCCCAGGGCCTCATCCTCCGTGGAGAGGACCCAGCCGCGCAGGGTGGAGCACAGCACGTCGGCACACCGGGCCGCGTCCACATGCGGCATGCGCCAGGCGAGGTCCGCCCAGGGCCGCCCCTCTCGGGTGGTGGGCGTATGCGCGAGGACGATGTTCCCCCTGTCGTCCCGCACGGGCTCACGGGGGAGCCCCGCGTGCGCCCAGGGATCTCCGGGCTCCGTCATGCCGTCCGTGCCCGGGGTGACAGAGGCCAGAGGACGGCCCGAGCCCTCGCTGTGCTCGGCTCCCTTCTCTCGTGGCCCGCCGCTCTCCGGTTGTGTCTGTCTTGTCATACGAGCCCCCGCCGAGCGTCATCACAACCACGCGAATCGTGCTCCGTCCACTTTGACGGTTCAATCCACAGGGGGCTTGTGTGTCGAGAGGACGTATCTATTACGGCTTGGGTGTCTTCTTCGGGTTGGTGCTCCTGTCCTGGGTGTTCTTCCTGCTGTCCTTCCTCCGCCGGGCCCGCTTCTTCCACCCCACGGGGGTGGTCTACACGGCCACGGCGTATCCGGCTCCCGGACTCGCGTCCGTGGTGGGCATGGAGGCTGCCGAGCGTCTGTCCGGCTGCGCCCTCGTCCGCTTCTCGGGAGGTATCTTCAAGCAGCATGGCACGGCCGTGAGGACGGACTCGCTCGGGCTCGGCGTGCGCTTCCACGGCAAGCCCGGGCCGTGCGCCACCAATGAGCGGGGCGGGCAGGATCTCTTCCTCGTCTCCTTCCACTCCTTCGGAGCGATCGCCCACGACATCAAGGCCACCAACCCCGGGGATTATCTGGCCAACACCTACTGGGCCATCACGCCCTATGAGGTGAAGGGGTTCGGCCAGGTCTCGCTGCGCATCACCGCTTCCGGCTCGGGCGCCCCGGGCTCGTCGCGGGACGAGCGGCTCGAGGACGCGGTCCAGGCGGGCACGGCCAGTCTGCGGCTCGAGATGGCTCCGTGGGGGACGAACGACTACCAGCCGCTCGCGGATGTCCGGCTCGAGAGCCGGGTGGAGCTGGAGGACGAGCTGCGGCTCACCCCGCATGCCGCGGGGTGTGGGCTGCGTCCGATCGGCTTCCTGCAGGGACTGCGGGTGTTCCCCTATGCCGCCAGCCACCTGGCGCGGCGGCTCCGCCCCGAGACTCCGAGGAGGGCGCTACGGCCTGGCACCCGGCTCACCCTCCCGGACTCCGGGGCGAGCCATCGCACGAACGTGAACGTCCCACCTGCCTTCTCGTCCCGGAACGAGGCTCGGGAACGAGGGGTGGGTTGAGCTTCGTTGCCCGCTGCCCGCCGGGTCCATAGCTTTTCAGGGCGGGCAGGCAGGGCGCCGGAGCGGGTTCCGTCGAGGGGGCGCGGGAGAATGCCATGCAAGGTGGCGATGACACTTCTGACAGGCTCGGCAGCATGTCCGGGGAGTCGGACCTGGACGACTCCTTCCTGCGGGAAGTGGCCCAGGTCCCCGTGCCCCTGCGCAGGCCCCTTCCCGGGGAGCGCCTCGGAGGCCTGGATGGCCGCCGCTTCAAGCTCCTCGAGGAGCTGGGCGCGGGCGCCATGGGCCAGGTGCTGAGCGCCTGGGACGAGCAGCTGCGGCGCGAGGTGGCCCTCAAGTTCCTCGTGCCCCGCGAGGAGCTGGCGGGCCTGGCGCTGGCGGAGGCCCGGGCCATCGCGCGGCTGGACCATGAAAACATCGTCCGCATCTTCGACGTGGCCGAGTGGGCCGGGCGCCCGGACGAGCCGCGCATCCCCTTCCTGGTGATGGAGCGCCTGGAGGGCGAGTCGCTCGCCCAGCTCATGCGGCGCGAGCGGCCCACGCTGCGGCGCACGCTGGAGATCATGATGGCCGTGGCCGCGGGGCTGGCGCACGCCCACGAGCACCACATCGTCCACCGCGACCTCAAGCCCAGCAACATCCTCATCACCCGCAAGGGCGGGGTGAAGCTGCTGGACTTCGGGCTGGCGTACCTGCTGGAGCCCACCACCGCGCTGGCGCCCCGGCTGCCCATGGCGGGCACGCCGCCCTACATGGCGCCGGAGCAGTGGCGGGGCGAGGCGTTGGACGAGCGCACCGACATCTGGGCCGCGGGCGTGGTGCTCTACGAGATGCTCACGGGAGAGCTGCCCTATTCGAGCGTGAACCTGGAGGAGCTGCGGGCCCGGGTGCTGTCCTCCGAGCCCGTGCCGCTGTTGCGCGAGCGCCACCCGGAGCTGCCCTGGGAGCTGGAGTCGTTGCTGGCGGTGATGCTGGCGAAGGATCCAGCCCGGCGGCTGCTGTCCGCGGCCGAGCTGCAGGAGGAGCTGCGCGAGCTGGAGGAGCACCTGCGCCCCGGACGCAGGCAGCCGCGGAACGTGGCCCCGCAGCGGCGCCAGGTGACGCTGGTGGCGTGCAAGCTCCAGGGGCTCACCCACCTGGCGGAGGACATGGACGCCGAGGACTTCGGCGAGTGCGAGGCGGCCTTCCACCGTGGCTTCTCCCGGGTCATCCAACAGCATGGCGGCTTCGTCACCCTGTGCATGGGCGACGAGGCGTTGGCGTGCTTCGGCTATCCGGTGGCGCGCGAGGAGGACTCGGAGCGCGCCGTGCACGCGGGCCTGTTGCTGGTGCCCGCCATCCGCGAGGCGCTCGGGGAGCGGCTGCCGTGGAGGGAGCGGCCGGAGTTGAAGGTGCACGTGGGCATCCACACCAGCATGGTGATGCTGGATGACCTGCCGCAGGAGCTGCGGGGGCGCACGCCCGGCATCCAGGGGGAGGCGCCGAAGGTGGCGGCCTGGTTGGCGCTCCAGGCCGGGCCGGACGAGGTGGTGCTCAGCCGCGAGGCCCATGCCCTGGTGCAGCGCGCCTTCGTGACGGAGGCGCTCGGTTCCCGCTCCTACGAGGGCTCGCGCAGCGTCCGGGTGTACCGCGTGCTCGGCGCGCGCCGGACGGTGTCCCGGTTCGACCGGACGCTGGCCGTGGGCGGAGGGCTCACCCCGCTGGTGGGGCGGGAGCGCGAGGTGGCGGAGCTGCTCTCGCTCTGGGAGCGGGCGCGGGCGGGGGAGGGCGGCTTCGTGTTGCTCTCGGGCGAGGCGGGCATGGGCAAGTCCCGCCTCATCCAGGAGCTGCGCGAGCGGATCGGCCGGGAGCAGGCGCTGCCCCTGCGGCTGCAGTGCTGGTCCCAGTTCTCCACCAGCGCCTTCCATCCGCTCATCGAGGCGTTGCAGCGGTTGTGGCTCTCCCCGGAGCGCTCTCCCCAGGAGAACCTGCGCGTGCTGGAGGAGTGGCTCGCGCCGTGGGCGCTGACGCCCGTGCAGGTGGGCGTGCTGGGCTCGCTGCTGTCGCTGCCGGTGGCGGAGTCCTCGCCGCACCTGCGCCTCACGCCGGAGCGGCAGCTGGAAGAGCTGCTGGACGCGCTGGGCACGCTGCTGCTGCGGGTGGCCGCGGCGCACCCGGTGCTCCTGGTGGTGGAGGATCTGCACTGGGCGGACCCTTCCACGCTGCGGATGCTGGGCTCGCTGATGGAGCGGCTGGGGTCGGCGCGTGTCCTGGGCGTCCTCAGTGCCCGTCCCGAGTTCCGCCCGCCCTGGTCCGCACGGCCGGAGTTCCACCGGCTCACGCTGGAGCGGATGTCGGCGGAGTGCACCGTGCGCCTGGCGAAGGAGATGGCCCGGGGCCAGGAGCTGCCCGAGGCCGTGCTGGAGCAGCTGGTGGCGCGCACGGATGGCGTTCCGCTCTTCGCCGAGGAGATGACGCGCATGCTGCTGGAGGGCGGGGCGGCGGCGTCCATTCCGGTCACCCTGCAGGAGCTGCTCCTGGCGCGGCTGGACACGCTGCCGCGGCGCCAGAAGGAGCTGGCCTGGTGGTGCGCCGTGCTGGGCCGCGGCTTCACGCGCGAGCTGCTCCTCACCGTGACGGGCCTGCGCGAGGCCGAGCTGCGCAGGGACCTGGCGGGGCTGGTGGCGGCGGGCCTGCTGCAGCGCTACGAGGAGGCCGCCGGGCCCTGCTACCAGTTCCGCCACGCGCTCCTCCAGGAGGCGGCGTATCAATCCCAGACGCGCGGAGTGCGGCGCGAGCACCACCGGCGCATCGCGCTCGCCCTGGTGGAGCACTTCCCCGGGATGGTGGAGAACCGGCCCGAGCTGCTCGCCCACCATTACACGGAGGCCGGGGAGGTGAAGCCCGCCATCCGCGCGTGGAAGCAGGCGGGCCTGCGCGCCAGCCGGCGCTACGCGAACCAGGAAGCCGTGAGCCACCTCACCCAGGCGTTGAAGCTGCTGCGGAGCCTGCCGGATGCCGCGTCGCTCCTGCCCGACGAGCTGGAGCTGCTGCTGGCCCTGGGCCTGCCGTTGGTGCAGCTGCGGGGCTACCACTCGCCCGAGGTGGCGCGGGTGTACGAGCGCGTGCGCGAGCTCTTCCGGCTGGTGGGCGAGGGCGTGGCCCGGATGGAGCTGCCGTACTGGGGCGCGTACGCCTACTACTTCACGCGGATGAAGTTCCAGGAGGCGAACGAGCTCGCAGAGCTGCTGGTGGGCCTGGGCCGGCGCCAGTCCAACCGGGAGCTGCTGGTGATGGGGCACCGGATGATGGCCACCAACACCTTCACCTGGGGCGACATGCCCACCGCCCTGGCCCACATCGAGCAGGCCCTGGTGCACTCCGAGGAGCCCTCGCTCGAGCACCACCGGGCCCTCGCGCTGAAGCAGACGGTGAACCCGCGGGCGATGGCACTCGTCTTCAGCTCCGTCATCCACTCGGCGCTCGACGAGCAGGAGGTGGCCCGCCGCCATGCACACGAGGCGTTGGAGCTGGCCGGCAAGCTCGGCCATCCCCACACGTGTGCCGGCGTGTTCTCCTACGCGGCCATGGGCGCGCAGATCCGCGGGGATGGCCGGAGGACGCTGGAGTGGGCGGAGCAGGGCATCGCGGTCGCGGGCGAGCACCGGTTCCGGCTCTGGTTGTGGTGGTCCACCCTGCTGAAGAGCTGGGCCCTGGCCGAGCTGGGGCAGGCGGAGGAGGGACTGGCGCTCATGCTCCGGGCGCTCGAGGAGTGGGCGCGCTCGGGCTTCGTGCTCGGGACCCTGCATAACTCCGCGATGCTCGCCGACATCTACCTGAAGCTGGGCCGGGCCGAGGAAGGACTGGCCGCCATCGAGCACGCGCTGACGCCCGAGAAGCTCCGCACGGGTGAGACGAGCTTCGAGGCCTATGCGCATCTGGTCCGCGCCCGGTTGCTGGTGCTGCGCGGCCGGGCGCCGGAGGCGCGCGAGGCGTTCCTGCGGGTCCTGGAGAGCGCTCGCAGGCAGGGCACGCGCATCTACGCGCGGCGTGTCCTGACGGAGTGGGGGCGGTGGCTGGAGCGGCCGGAGCCGCGGCTGGACGAGTCCCTGCCGTACCCCTGAATCATCGCGCTCACGGCACCCGGCGTCCCACCAGCCGCGTGAGGATGTCCTGGAACTCGCCGGGGCCTATGTCAGCCGCTTCCAGGGTGGCCAATCCTCCGCGCCTCGGGCGAGAATGCGGCGGCACATGGGGAAAGAGCGAATGGCGGACAGCCCGATCGACGACAGCATCTGCCCCGAGGAAGGCGCCGTACGCGAGGCCTTGTCGGGACGTTTCCCGGAAGCCGAGGTGGCGCGGTTGCTCTCGCACGCGGAGCGGTGTCCCGCGTGCAGCCGCCTGCTGGTGCGCAGTGGCACCCTCGCCTCGCCGGAGGAGGTGCCCACCCACGTGGTGGCCCCGCCGGCCCCGCTGGCCCAGCCTCCTCCCGAGGAGGTGCTCCCCCGCGGCGCCATGGTGGGCCGCTACATGGTGCTCGAGAAGCTCGGCGCTGGGGGTATGGGCGTCGTGTACGCCGCGTATGACCCCGAGCTGGATCGCAAGCTCGCCCTCAAGCTGCTCCACCCGGGCTCGGATCAGGTGGAGAAGAGCGGCGGCCAGGCCCGGCTGATGCGCGAGGCCCAGGCTCTGGCGCGGCTGGCCCACCCGAACGTCATCTCCCTCTTCGACGTGGGGACGTGGAGCGGGCGTGTCTTCCTCGCCATGGAGCTGGTGGAGGGGCCCACGCTGCGCGACTGGCTCAAGCAGGCGCCCCGCTCCTGGCGCGAGGTGGTGGAGGTGTTCACCGCCGCCGGACGGGGGCTCGCGGCCGCGCACGCCGCGGGGCTGGTGCACCGCGACTTCAAGCCGGACAACGTGCTGATGGGCGGGGACGGCCGCGTGCGCGTGCTGGACTTCGGTCTGGCCCGGCCCGCCTCGGCCGCCGACGAGCCGCTGCCCGCGCCCGCCGCGCTCCCCCTGCCCGAGCGGAGCAGCTCGCCACTGGACACGCCCCTCACCCGCGTGGGCCTCGTCATCGGCACGCCGGCCTACATGGCGCCGGAGCTCTACAGCGGCGGTGTCCTCGACGCGCGCTCGGACCAGTTCAGCTACTGCGTGGCCCTCTACGAGGCCCTCTATGGCGAGCGGCCCCATGGCCGGACGCCGGGCCCGCCCTCCACGTGGCGCACCCCCGAGCCCCCTCGGGACTCCCGCGTGCCCGCCAGCCTGCGGCGCCTCGTGCTGCGCGGGTTGGACCCCAAGCCCGAGCAGCGCTTCCCCTCCATGGAGGCGCTGCTCGAGGCGCTCGGCCAGACGCTGCCGATGCCCCAGCGCTACTGGCTGGTGGCCGCCACCAGCCTGCTGCTGCTGTCGCTCGGCGTGGGGTTGCCCCTCCAGTACCGGGCCCAGGCGGAGCAGCCCTGCCGGGGCGGTGCCCGCCACCTGGAAGGGCTGTGGGACACCGCGCGCAGGGAGTCGCTCGGCAAGGCCTTCCACGCCACCGGCAAGTCCAACGCGGACGAGTCCTGGTCGCGCACGGCCCAGGTGCTGGACACCTATGCCCGGGGCTGGGTGTCCATGCACGCCGAGGCCTGCGAGGCCACCCGCGTCCGTGGCGAGCAGTCCGACGAGGTGCTCTCGCTGCGCATGGCCTGTCTGGAGCGGCGGCTGCACGCGCTCCGGGCCCTCACGGACGTCTACTCCCACGCGGACGCCGCCCTGGTGGACCAGGCCGCCAAGGCCGCCCACTCGCTGCCCACGCTGGATGGGTGCGCCAACGTCGAGGCCCTGCGCGCCACCGTCCGCCCGCCGGAGGAGCCGGCCACGCGCGAGAAGGTGGAGCAGCTGCGGCTGCGGCTCGCCGAGGCGCGGGCCCTCTTCGACAGCGGCCAGTTCAAGCCCGCCCTGGAGCGCGTCCGGACGCTCGCCGGGGAGGCGGTGGCCCCGCGCTACCGCCCGCTGGAGGCCGAGGTGCTCGAGCTGCGCGGGGCCCTGGAGGAGAAGGCCGGGGACTTCCCCGCCTCCGAGGCCACGCTGCGCCAGGCGGTGTGGGCCGCGGAGGCCGGCCGCCACGACGAGGTCATCGCCTCGGCCTCGGCCCGGCTGGTGCGCTCGGGGATGCTGCAGGCCGAGTTCGAGCAGGGCCGCGAGTGGGCCGAGCACACCCGCGCGGTGCTGGAGCGCATGGGCGGGGATGACCGCATCGAGGCCTTCGTCACCAACGCGCTCGGGGCCATCCTCCTGCGCGAGGACAGGATGGACGAGTCACTGGAGCACTTCCGCCGGGTGGTGGCGCTGCGCCAGAAGGTCTACCCGGCCGATCACCCCGAGGTGGCGGCGGGCTTCAACAACCTGGGCGCCGCGCTCACCAAGCTGAACCGGTACGAGGAGGCGCGCCAGCAGCTCGTCCAGGCGCAGGCCATCTACGAGAAGGCCCTGGGCCCCACGCATCCGGAGACGGGCAACGCGCTGCACAACCTGGGGCGCCTGTCGCAGCACCTCGCGGACGACGCGGCGGCCCTGCGCTATTTGCGGGGAGCCCTGACGGCGCGCGAGGCGGGGCTGGGGCCGGAGCACCCGGAGGTGGGGGCCACCTCGGGCTCCATGGCCGTCAGCTACTGCAACCTGCGCCAGTACACCGAGTGCCTCGCCATCTCCGAGCGGGGCCTGGCCATCCGGACGAAGGCCTTCGGGCCCAAGCACACGGAGCTTCCGGCCAGCCTGAGACAGGTGGGGACGGCCCTGGAAGGCCTGGGCAGGAAGCAGGAGGCCCTGGAGCGTTTCCAGCAGGCGCTGCGGGTGGCGGAGTCCCTCGAGACGCCCTATCCCCCGGATGTCATCTTCTCCCGGGTCGAGCTCGCCAAGGCCCTGCGGGCCCGAGGCCGCCGTGCCGAGGCCCTGCCGCTCCTCCAGCGTGCCCTCGCCCTGGCGGAGAAGGAGATGGGCAAGGACGCCGTCGAGACGGCTTCCGCGCTGGAGGGACTGGGCGCCTGGCACCTGGAGGGTGGGCAGCACCGGCAGGCCCTCGCGCATTACCAGCGGGCCGTGTCCATCCGGGAGAAGGACAGCCCGCCGGGGCACCCGGACCTCTTCGAGCCGCTGGTGGGCGTGGGCAGGAGCCAGGTGGCGTTGAACGCACCGGCCGAGGCGGTGGCTCCGCTGGAGCGGGCGCTGGCGTTGGTGGGCTCCCCGCGCATCGCCCCGGAGGATGCGGCGGACCTCCGCTTCCTCCTGGCCCGGGCCCTGTGGGACGCGGGCACGGGGCGGGAGAAGGCACGGGAGCTGGCCACCGGGGCGCGGGAGGTGCTCCTCCAGGCGCACAAGGCTCCCGAGGCCGCCCAGGTGACGGCGTGGCTGGAGGCCCACGGCGGCCCCTGATGCGGGGGCGGGGAGGCGCTCCGGGGGGTTTGGCCGCCTGGCTGCCCTCCCACCGGGGCCGTGCCATTGACAGGACGTCCGTTAAAACGGATATTGCGTTCGTCCGCTACGGCGGACATGGTTCCGCTATCGGAGAGACCCTCTGTCATGAGCTCGGCTGCCGAAGTGATCAACCTCGATGAGTTCCGGAAGCGGCGTGAGTCCAGGCCTTCGTCGACTCGGTCGCCCGCCCCCATGAGCCTCTGGACGCCGGTGTGGGTGTGGGTCATGGTCTGGCCTACGTGAAATCGGTCCGCGAAAACACCCCTCCCACCGGGGAGGAAACAGAAGAGACGGTCCCCGCCGCCAAGGGCCGGGGCAAGAAGAAGGAGCAGGGGGCCAGGAAGGCGGAGGCTCCCGCGCCCGAGGCCCCGGGCTCCGAGGAGGAGTGGGCCTACGAGGTGGCGCACGCGGATGCGTCGACGGACCTGGCGCCCATCGTGGGCCGCAACCTGCGCCGCCTGCGCACGCAGCGGGGCCTGTCCCTGGAGCGGCTGGCCAAGGCGTCCGGGGTGAGCCGGGCCATGCTGGGGCAGATCGAGCTGGGCCAGAGCGCGCCCACCATCAACGTCATCTGGAAGATCGCCCGGGCGCTGGGCATCCCGTTCTCGGCGCTGATCAGCACCACGGCGCAGAGCGGCACGCGGTTGATGCGCACCGCGCAGTCCAAGCGGCTGGCGTCGCATGATGGGAGCTTCAGCTCGCGAGCGCTCTTCCCGTTCGACGAGCCGAGGCGCGTGGAGTTCTACGAGCTGCGGCTGGCGGCGCACGCGGAGGAGCGGGCGGACGCGCACCCGCCGGGGACGATGGAGAATCTGGTGGTGACGGCGGGGACGGTGGAGATCGACCGGGGCGACGAGCACCACGTGCTGGCCACGGGAGACGCCATTCTCTTCGAGGCGGACGTGGCGCACGTCTACCGCAACCCGGGCAACACGGAAGCGGTGATGTACCTGGTGATGACGTACGCGGAGACGGTGGGCTAGTTCCGGCGGCTGCGCTCGCTACGGCTCCAGCATCGCGAGAAGCTGCTCCAACCGCTTTCGGTGGCTGGGCGTGCTCGCGAGCTCGTGCGTGAGATGATTCATGGCCAGGGTCCGAAGCCGGGAAGGGATGCGCTTCCGGTCCGTGGGCGTCAGGCGCTCGACGAGACTTACCCAATCGGAGCGGCATCCCAATCCCTCTCCAAGTGCGGCGAGCTGCTCGAACTCTGAAAGGCTCAGCGTCGGCGGGTCGTCCGCATCCATGATGCGGCTGCAAAGTGTTTCAAACGCAATCGCACGTTCCCCGTGACTCGCGAAGTGGCGAACGTCTTCCATGCCGCCCACGCGCTCCTGGAATGCGTCGCAGAACCGGGACAGTCGTGCGTCCAGCCTGTCGCTGAGGGCTTTCCGGAGACTGGGGGTCTCCAACCGGAACACGCGCTCGGGCCCGCGCGCCCGTGGACTCCAGCCCTGGGCGAGGGCGTGAAGAATCGCCTCACGCACCAGCCAGGGGGAGATGGTCGTGCCATGATCGACCCAGGTCACCATGCGCTGCCCGGGTGAATCCGCGGCCTCCACCACGATACCCAGGCCGGGCTCGTCGCCAGGTGCAACGACCCAGCGGAACCGCGCGCCCTCGACCGTCATCAACCGGGTGCCTTTCTTCGCCAGGCCCATGATGTTTTCTTTCCCCCCTCCAATGTACGCCAGGCGAGACCTGACGGGTCCGCTGGAGTTCGCCTTGGTGGGAGCAGTACCAGGGTCATCGATGCCGGTGGCGGCCTCATCGCGCTGCGCGCCAGCGAATCCGGCCTGTACGTGTCCGCGGACTTGAACCGGGGGGGCCAACGCGCCGCTGTACGCCAGCCGCGCGTCCGTGCTGAAGCTGATCGCGCGGCGGGAGTGGAACAACGGCTACCCGTTCACCTCGGGGCGGGGTACATCGACGGCGCCCTGATGAAGACGGTGACGCGCGCGGAGGTCGAGCGGTATGGACCCTGGGCGTATGACAAGCCCTTCTTGCCTTTCCAGGCACGGGTCAGTGTTTGCCTGGCCCGTCCGGCGGCTGGAAGCCCGGGGCATCCCACGGGAGCCCCTCTCCTGGGCGTGACTTGGGCTGACGCCCCGTCTCCCACGCCTTCGCGAACAGCTGCTCCGTGGGGCCCAGTTGTTCCAGCACCTCGGGGGGGACGGGACCCTCGCAGAGCGCGGCCACGCCCGGTTGCTCGCGCAGCGCCTCGAGCTGTCCGGGCGTACCCCGGACGATGGCGAGGCGAGGGGGCAGGCGTTGTGTCACCTGAAGGGAGGCGGCCACCCGCGACAGCACGTCGCTGGCGCGGGAGACCTCGGCATCGATGATGAGCAGGGCATCCGTCATGGCAGGCCACACCACCCGTGGGCAGCGGAGAAGGGCCGGCGCCGGCTGGCGGCACCCGGCCCGGGTTTTCACCAGTGGGGGACGAGCCACCGCTGGTTGTTTCCGCCGTGCCAGTCGTACTGGATGACGGGGGCGGAGTCGTTGGAGGAGCCATACGCCACGTCGAGCACCTTGCCGCTGTGCCTGGCGACGATGCGCACGTTCCCATCCCCCAGCGGCTCGATGCGGAACCGCTGGTTGTTCCCTCCGTGCCAGTCGTACTGGATGAGCGGCGCCGAGTTGGCCATGGAGGCTCCCTCCACGTCGAGCACCTTGCCACTGAGCTGGGAGACGAAGCGGTAGCAGCCATCGCCGAGCGGCTCGGGCCGGAAGAGCTCATCGGCCCTCCCGTGGTAGGCGAACTGGACGATGTGCGCTCCGCTGCTGGAGGAGGCGCCCTCCACGTCGAGCACCTTGCCGCTGTGCTTCGCCACGATGGGGGCCGTCATCAGCCACCGCTGGTTGGAGCTGCCATGCCAGTCATACTGGATGACGAGCGCGGAGTCGCTGGTGGAGCCATACGCCACGTCGAGCACCTTGCCGCTGTGTTTGGCGATGATGCGCACGTTCCCATCCTTCAGCGGCTCGATGCGGAACTGTTGGTTGTCTCCTCCGTGCCAGTCGTACTGGATGAGCGGCGCCGAGTTGGCCAGGGAGGCCCCCTCCACGTCGAGCACCTTGCCGCTGTGCTGGCAGACGAAGCGGAAGTAGCCCCCGGGGAGCGGATCCGGCCGGAACAGCTGATTCTCTCCGCCGTGGTAGCGGTACTGGATGAGGTGTGCGCCATTCTGGGTGGACGCATTCGCCACATCGAGCGTCTTCCGGCTATGGCTGGCCACCAGGCGCGCGGCCATCCAGCCGAGGTGGGCCGGCGTCACCGTACACATGCTCCAGTCATTGCCCTTCATGATGCAGGGGACGCCGCCCCCGGGAGCGCAATTCTCGCAGTTGGAGTTCGGTTTGCCCCAGCGGCCATGGCTCCCTCCGCAGCTGCAGCCACTGCTCGCGTACTCGTCGGGGCACATGAAGATGTGGCCGGACTCGTGCGCGAAGACCCGGTCGATGTTGTCGGGCCCCCAGCCGTCGTTGTCGTAATGCATCACCAGATACGGCCCCCCGACGAACGCATACGCGAACCAGGACACGGGGTATTTGGTGAAGAAGGCGCAGTAGGTCCACCGCGTCTGGAATTGCTGGCGCAGATGCTCGATGTACTGGGTGACACCCTCCCCCGAGCCCGGGTAGCCGAGCGAGACCATGGCGGGATTGCGCCACAGCCCCTCGAGGTCGGGCGCGTTCGGATCGGGCGCCACGTTCAATTGGACGAGCTGGATGTCATACGTGAAGGAGAGCCCGGCCGCCGGGTAGGTGCCGGCGTAGTAGGAGAGCCCGTTCTGCACCTCCGCGACGACCTTCGCCTGCTCGGCCGCGCTGAACTGCAGTCCGCCGGGCCCCCCGACGATGACGACCCCCACGGCGACGCTCCCCTCCAGGTAGGCACTGGTCGGCCCGGCCAGGGCTCGCAGGGCCCTCACCTGATCGGCCTGGGGTGTCCTCGCGCAGCCTCCCGGGGGGAAATTCCAGGGTTGGCCCTGGCGCGGCCGCTGGCTCTTGGCCTGGGCGTACGCGGGAGAGCTCCTCAGCTGGAAGGCCGCGAGGCCCAGCGCTTCGACAGGGGAGAGCCGCGCGCGTGTCCCCGGGTCGAGCGGCCCCTCTTCTTCTTCACGCGCTCCCGGCAGCGGCTCGACAATCCGGACGCGGTCGCCATAGCGGTGCAGCACCCGCCCGGTCTCCTGCCCGTCGATGGCCTTCCTCGGTGTCCCAGGTGCTCCTTTGACGAGCAACCTCTCCTGGATGGACAAGTCCCCAGCCATGTCTCCCTCGCTTTCTCCTCATTCGAGCAACACGCCACGTCACGGCGGCTATTTTCGCCGCCGTGTGCGTCCGGTGGTGGGCACTGGCCTCGGGGGACGATGGCGGCGCGTGACGGGGACGACAAGCTGGGCCCTCTTCCGGAGGTCCACATGTCCCGAGACGCCAGCCGCCGCCTGTTCCTCTCGATGACCTCGCTCATGGGAGCGGGGCTCGTATGGGGTGAAACCGCCGGTGCCGCCCCTCCCTCCCGGGGCAAGGAGAAGAAGGAGAAGTCCGAGCCCGCCGAGGTCAATGCCACCGAGGACCTCATGCGCGAGCATGGGGTCATCCGCCGCACGCTGCTCGTCTACGAGGCCTGCGCGAGTCAGCTCGGCACCGGGAGCCCGCCGCGCGCGGACGTCCTCGCTTCCGCCGCGAACCTCATCCGCCGCTTCGCCGAGAACTACCATGAGCGTCTGGAGGAGGAGCAGGTCTTCCCCCGCCTGGAGAAGGCCGGGAAGCAGGGCGAGCTCATCCGGGTGCTCCGGGAGCAACACGCCGCGGGGCGCAAGCTCACCGACGGCATCCTGAAATCCGCCACCCCCGTCGCGCTCCAGGACGCGGGGCGGAGGCAGGCCCTGGCCTCCTCGCTCCAGGCGTTCGTGCGCATGTACCAGCCGCATGCCGCGCGCGAGGACACCGAGCTCTTCCCCGCGTTCCATGCGCTCTTCGCCGAGGCGGAGTTCCACGAGCTGGGCGAGCGCTTCGAGGAGCAGGAGCACCAGATTCTGGGCGCTGGCGGCTTCGAGAGCGCCGTGGCGGAGGTGGCTCAGCTGGAGACGGCGGTGGGCATCCACGACCTCGCCGCGTTCACCGCCCGCTGAGCCGGGTGGAAACACGAAGAGCCGGCGGGCCCGTGGGGCGCGCGCCGGCTCTCGTGCTTCAGGCCCTCGAGGGCCCGGGTGCTACTTCGCGGTGCACATCATCATGGGCATGCCGTTGCACATCATCATCATCGGCATCCCCATGGCCATCATGGAGTTCATCGCGTCACAGCACTCCTTCATCATCTCCATCTGGCCGGCCTCCATGGGCATCATCCGGCACATCATGCCGTCCTTGCCCATCTCACAGGTCATCCGGGCCATCATCGGCATGCGCATCATCATGGGCATCATCATCGGCATGCCGCCCATCATCGGATTCATGCCCATCATCCCGCCCATCATCGGGTTCATGCCCATCATCATGGGGTTCATCCCGCCCATCATCGGCATGGGCATGGGCATGGGCATGGGCATCATGCCGCCCATCATCGGGTTCATCCCGCCCATCATCGGCATGGGCATCATGCCGTTCATCATCGGGTTCATGCCCATCATCGGCATCTGGTTCATGCCCATCATGGGGTTCATTCCGGACTGCATCGGCATCGGCATCTGGGAGGCAGGCGTCATGGTTCGTCCTCGTGCGGGTGTGACTGGGAGTGCTGCTTCGGGGGCGGGAAAGTAGAGAGTGGGGTTGTCCCGGACAACGCGGTGAGGACTTTTCCTCCAGTGAAACGGAGGCGCTGCTCCAGGCGGCGGAGAAGGCGTGTCCGGCAGAGAGCAGTGCCCGGCGCGGATGTGCACTCCCGGTCAGCGCCCCCCCGAGAAGGTCATCCCGGAAGTGCGCTAGAACGGACTCATGAGCGCAGATCCGCGAGAGGAAGGGCCGGGCACCTTCCCACCCACGCGCTGGACCCTCATCCGGTCGGCACGGGCCTCGCCGGAGGCCCGCCGCGCGGCGCTCGAGTCGCTGCTGCGCACCTATTGGCGCCCGCTCTACGTCTTCATGCGCCGCCAGGGGCTGGACGCCGAGCCCGCGCGCGACGCCGTGCAGGATCTGCTCGTGCGGCTGTTGGAGCATGACTTCCTGGAGCGGCTGAACCCCGAGAAGGGCCGGCTGCGGGGCTACCTGCTGACGGCGGCGCGCAACCACCTCGTGCACCGGCATGAGCGGGAGAGCGCCGCGAGGCGCGGAGGGGGCGTGGCACCCATGCCACTGGACTTCGAGCTGGCCGAGCGCATCGCCTCGGAGGACGCGCGGGGCCCGGACGAGGCCTTCGAGCGGGAGTGGGCGGCGAGTGTCATGGAGCGGGCGCTGGCGAGGCTGAAGGAGGAGTTCGAGAGTGGGGCGCGCAAGGGCCCCTTCGCGCTGGTGCTCCAGTTCTTCCGTCCCGGCGAGCCGCCGAGCTACCGGGAGGCGGCGGAGGCGCACGGCATGTCGCTGCCACAGCTCAAGACGTTCCTGCACCGGGCGCGGGTGCGCTACCGCGAGCTGGTGCGCGAGGAGGTGGCGGACACGGTGGGAGGGCCCGAGGAGGCGCAGGCCGAGCTCGCCGAGCTGCTCCGGGTGTTGAAGCGATGAGCGCCGAGGCGAGGAGTGTCCGGTGTCCACGCTGCGGCACGCCCGGGGTGGGCGGGCGCCTGGCGGTGTGTCCGGGCTGCCTGCTGGACGAGGACGTGGAGGATCCGGGGCGGATCGGCTCGTTGGAGCTGGAGGAGGAGATCGGCCGGGGAGGGATGGGCCGGGTCTTCCGGGCGCGGCACGTGCGGTTGGATCGGCCGGTGGCGGTGAAGTTCCTGGCGGGGGAGGGGGCCTCCAGCGCCGAGGCACAGGCCCGCTTCGCCCGGGAGGCGCGAGCGCTGGCGCTGTTGGACCATCCGAACATCGTCCGGGTGCACGACTTCGGCGACGAGGAGGGTGAGCGCTTCCTGGTGATGGAGCTGGTGGAGGGCCGGTCGCTGGCGGAGCTGCTGCCCATGGCTCCGGCGGAGGCGGTGCGGGTGGTGCTCCAGGTGTGCGACGCGCTGGCCTACGCGCACGAGCGCGGCGTGGTGCACCGGGACATCAAGCCGGCCAACGTGCTGGTGGCGGACGACGGCCCGGTGAAGGTGACGGACTTCGGGATTGCCCGCATCGTGCGGCAGGAGGGCCCGCGCGACACGCTCACCGCCGCGCACGCCGTGGTGGGCACGCCCGAGTACATGGCACCCGAGGCGCTCGCCGGAGCGCCGCCGGATCCGCGCATGGACGTGTACGCGGTGGGCGTGCTGCTGAACGAGCTGGTGACGGGCCGGCCACCGGTGGCGGGGGCGCCGGCGCTGACGGGGGCGCTGGGTGCGGTGGTACGGCGGGCGGTGGCGCTCGAGCCCTCGCGGCGCTACGCGAGCGCGCGGGCGTTGGGCTTGGATTTGAGGCGGCTCGCGGATGGAGCGGAGGAGGCGGCGCTGCCTCCGGACGAGGCCATCTGGCTGCGCGCGGTGGCGGTTCTGCAGGCGGTGGCGAGCGCGCTGGTGCTCTGGGCACTGGTGGTGTCGGTGACGCCGCGGGTGGTGGCGCCGCACGAGTTGGATCCACTCACCATGCAGCCCGCGGCCCGGCTGGCGGATGGCCGGTGGGTGACGCGGGCGCGCTTCGAGACGGGCCCGATTCTGGGAGCGGTGGCGGGGCTCGCGGTGGCGCTGGCGGCGTATGGGCTGCTGCGCAGACATTGGCGCCACGAGGGCCTGGACGCGCCCGCGCCGGAGGTGCCGCTGCGCGAGGGCCGGAGCTTCCTGGGAGTGGCGTCGGCCTGTTCAGGGCTGTTCGCCCTGCGGGGCGTGCTGGAGTGGGGCGCGGGAATCTCCATGCCGCCCTTCATGCCGCTGGTGGGAGGGCTGCTGGAGTTGTCGGCGCTGTACCTGCTGTGCGTCTCCATCCTGGAGGCCTGGCGGCGCCAGCGCCCGCTCTCCCGCGAGCCGATGCTGTGGGCGGGGCTGGTGCTGATGCTGACCCCACCGGTGCTCGAGTTCGGCATGTACCTGTGGCGCTGGCAGCCTTGAGGAGCGAGGCTGTGCGAGTGCTCCGGTGGACTCCGCGGAGAGGGACTCCTTGATGACACGCAGGACGTGCGGGCGGGCCGTGGCGGTGGGGCTCGCGGTGTTGCTGGCGCAGGGATGCTCCACCGTGTCGCACACGGGGCGGAGTGGCTTCTCCCTGCCGGAGCGCGCGTCGTCTCCGGGTGAGGCCACGTTTGTCTCCACCCAGTGGAGCAGCTCTTCCCCCGAAGACAGAAGCGAGGATGCCGAGGCACGGCGAGCGGAGGTGGAGTGGGCACTGGCGCGGATGTGGGAAGTCGCCAGTGGAGTGGAGCAGGTGGGCACGGTGCTGGAGTTCACCTTCTGGGTGGAGCGCGGGGCCTTCACGCTGCTGTCCCAGCACCGGAGCGCAGCGGGAGGGGAGAAGGGCCAGCCAGCGAAGGCGGAGTCCTTCACGCGGGAGCTGCGAGGGTTGCTCGCCGTGCTCGCCGAGACGCGCACGGGAGCGCTGGTTTTCACATTGCACCGGGAGCGGAGCCGCTGGCGGGTGGACTCCGCGGCGGCCTCCCGGGAGGAGCCCCCGGAGGCGAGGAAACATCCGGCGCGGCGCATGGAGACCACCGCCGGGCCGCTCCTGGCGGTGCAGGCCATGACGAAGCAGGTGGTGCGCCTGCTCCAGGTGCCCGCGGGCGCTTCGGCGCGGATGACGGTGGAGCTCACCCTGGAGGATGACCGGCTGACGGGCTGGAAATCGGGGCCCTACCAGGCCGGGTCAGGTGGCGGGGTGCGCCCCGCGGATGGGTGGACGGCGCAGTCCCTCACCCTGGCGGTATTGCCCTTCACGCGGGGACTGGGCCCCCGCACGGTGCGGGTGGAGCTGTCCGGGACGCATGAGGGGGCGAGCGCCACCTCGCACTGGTGGGTGGAGCGGGCGGAGACGTTGCGGCCGGCGCCTCCGGACGAGGCGGTGGAGGACGTGCTGCGCGAGTACCGCCGGCTGCACGCGGAGATCTTCCACCGCTACCGCGAGGAGATGGTGGACTCGGTGAAGCTGGCGGGCGCCTTCACCCTGGAGCAGGTGGCCCTCTGCGCCATCGGAGGACTGGTGGGCAAGGGCCTGCACGTCGCCTTCGAGGCGTTGGCGCCCACGGTGATGCGAGTGGTGACTCGGGGCGGCACCGCGGGGATGCGCTGGTTGCGCACGCAACTCGTCCGGGCGGGGCGCAAGGACCAGGAGCTGTTGCGGCGGCTCTTCGTAAGGGTGGAAACGGAGGGCTTCGACTCCCTCTCCACCGCCGAACGCAAAGAGCTCACCGAACTCCTGCGGCGCATGGAGCAGTCGCTCACCGTCAAATTGAAGGACAAGCCAAAAGATGCACTTCGTGCCAAGGCTCAACAGGACTTCTATGGCATCTTCCATCCCGAACTGGCCGCAGTGCTGAAAGGCTCCCGGGGAGAACGATATGACATCCACCACCTCATTCCCCTGGAGTATGCCCACCTCTTCCCCGAGTTGGACATCAATGCCGCCGCCAACCTCAAGGCCTTGGGCAAGCCCGTTCATGAGGGCATCAACAAGCTGTGGAATCTCTTCCGCATGGAGGTTGGCGACAGGGCCAGTCCCGAGCAGGTTCGACAGATGACAGCCATCACCCGGCGACACTTCGAGAGCTGGTTCAACAAAGTCTACGAGCCGAGCCAGTCAGACGCTCTGTTCCAACGGGCCATGACGGCGGCACTGGATGACGTCCGAGCCCTGGTTCCGAAGTAACAGGAAAGATACGCATGACGAACGATACTTCATTGCCTGGACTCGACCGGCTGCTAGCGACCTGTGAGAAGTATTCCGTCCAAGTCAATACTAGAAAGCCTTGGGGAGGAGCGTCGGACGCGGGTACTCTCCTCTTGGGTCTGCCGCTTGACCCGATGCTGGCCGCCTTCTATTCACGATTGGGCGGGCTTCATCTTGACTTCGATCTTTTCGTGGAACCCTGTGACGAGCAGGTGAACGGCATCCTCATGGCGAATGAGGAGGTCCAGCCCTATTGGCCCGAGCCATTTCGCTCCCTTGTCATCTTTGGATGCCGGGAGGCGTCGGCCTATCGCTATGCCACGGTTCCGAGTCTGGCGGATGCGCAAGGCTTGCAACCAGTCGTCAAGGTCGACCCCTACGAGGATTTCTACGCCCTTCCCATTGCCTCCAATGTGGACCGCTTCTTCGACACCTACGCTCGTTATCTGGAACTCGTCTACATGGACCCAGAAATCCGGGAGGAGCGGGGAGCCTGGCCCGTTTTTCCCTGGGACGTGCCGGAGCTCATTGCCACGGACCGGACGTTGATGCGCATGCTGGTAGAAGGACGCTTCGACTTCCTGATGTTTCGGCAGGGAGTCGGTGCCGAGAGGACCCACGAGGAAATCCGGGAGTGGATCGCTCAACTCCGGGCCGTGAGCACGTGATTTGGACGCGGACGGATGTGTTGCGAGGTGAAGAGGAGTGACGCATATGACGGACGTTCCCATGCCCGGATTGGAGCGGCTGCTGGCGGCCTGCGAGAAGTACCCCGTCCAAGCCAAGACTCGAAAGCCCTGGGGAGGAGCGCCGATCGCGGGTTCTTTCCTGTTGGGTCGGTCTTTCGACCCGATGCTGGCCGCCTTCTATTCACGGCTGGGTGGGCTCCTGCTCGATTCCGGCCTCTATGTCAACGCATGCGATGAGCAGGTGAATGGCATCCTCATGGCCAACGAGCGCGTTCAGCGGCAATGGCCCGAGCCGTTCCGGTCCCTCCTCGTTTTCGGAGGCCAGGAGGCGCTGGCCTATACCTATGCCACGATTCCGAGCTTGGCGGATGCGCAGGGCCTCCAACCCGTCGTCGAGATCGACTCCTACGAGGACATCTACGCGGTTCCTATCGCCTCCAATGTGGACCGTTTCTTCGATGCCTACGCCCGCTACTTGGAGCTCATCTACGAGACGCCCGAATTCAGGGACTGTCCCGATGCGAGGCCCCTTTTCCCCAATGAAGTGCCGGAGATCATCGCCACCGACCGGACGCTGATGAACATGCTGGTGGAAGGCCGCTTCGACTTCCTGATGTTCCGGGAGGGAGTTGATGCCCAACGGCGTCACGCGGAAATCCGGGAGTGGATCGCTCAACTCCGGGCCGTGGGCAAGTGAGTTGCCCAGCAGCGCATCGACTGCACGGACTGGAGTGACCTGTTCACATGTGGAGAGCGTTGCGCCTCATTCATCCCTATCGGAGGTACTCCCTTCAGCCTGCTGCTCCTTCTCCCTCTCCTCGATTCTCTTCTTCTCCTGCTCCCAACCCTTCAGGATGGAGATGGGATGAAGTGTGCTGTGAGCGATTCTCCGGTGATGAATGGCGATGTAGTGCTCACCCGCGATCTGGACGAATACCCAGATGGGCGGCGCCGGTTGGTTCGCCCACCACGCCTCCGCTTCCGCGCGGGTGGCGAATACCGCTGCTGGAGGCGGAAACCCTCGCGACGTGACGGCCTCGATGAATCGTTCCAGGGTGTACTGGCGCTCGAATCCACGCACGGCCCTGTCACGAAAGTAGAAGAGTTCGAGATAGTCGTCCCCCACGAGGACGTGGGCACTGCTCGGCGGCTCGGCGAGATTGTTCAGCCACGCCTCTGCCTCTTGCCGTGTGTCGAAGCGGGCGATGACGGGCGGCGGATTCCCGTAGAACGTCTCGAGATAGTCGTAGAAGTCGTCCTGCTGGCCGGTTGAACGAATGAACTCGAGTTCGTCGATGGCGATTTGAACGAGATGCTGGTCGCTGGGGGACTGCTGGGAATCGCGAATCCGTGAGAGGATCTCCCGTGCCTGGGTGAGTCGCTCGCTGTACTCACCGCTCCAATCGGAGGCCTCGGCAGGGGGACGATCCGCGGCGGCGCGCCCGAGGTAATCCTCGAAGCGATACACCTGACCCGTGCGCCAGATGTAGAAGTTCGCCTCTTGGATCAAGCGATACAGTGATTCCTCCTCACGCGTCCGTGTCGCTCGCCAGCGGTTGGCGACCAACATCCCGGCATTCGAAAGCAGCTCGAAGATCGTCACGGCTTCACCGCCAGCATTCGGAACGTGGGCATCGGGCTTGACGAAGCCATGGCCATGAGGGGCAACAGCGCGAGCCCACCACCCCCAGAGCCCACGAAGACGGCGACGAAAGCAACACCCGCGATGACCACGACAGCCCCTACGAGGAGGGTGGTGCGGTTCTCCTTGACCCATTCGATCGCGGGCTCGATGGCTTCGAATTTCACGGGCTCGGGCTCCACGTCGTGCAGGCAGTTCGCCAGTTGCTTCATACAGGCCCCTTCACAGTATGAGTATTTGCCAGTGCGCCATGGGCCATGAATACGGGAGTCGTATACATACTTGCTGACCTGACGTATCCGCGTGCTGGCGAGACACTCTGGGACGCAGACGTCGTACTCGTGCCGGCACTCCTCGGCCGTGAACGAGGCGGTAACGACCCGTCCGTAGAACCCGTTGGCGTGGACCTGGCTTTGGTACGCGTTCAGCTCGAACCCAGCGACCGGCCGCCAGCTGTGGGTGACCTGTCCGTCCGGTTGTTGCGTGATGAGAAGGACGTATCTGGCCAGGTCCTCGGGGCCTGTGGGCCCGGTGGCTGACGCACGTGTCGTGCCGCAGGCCACGAGGAGGAGGGCGAGACTCAACGCGGTGGCTCGCTGGGTGACAGATGTCGTTCTCATGAGGGGGGCCCTGTAGTGAATCCCGCGTGGATCGCACACTTCCTCGCCGCGAGCACGTGAATAAAAAGCCGCCCCGCAACCGCGAAAATTCCTTCCGGTACTCCCTGATGGAAGGGGAGGGCGGCGCCAACCCACAGGGGCACTGGAGCCCCGGACGGCCGCGCTCCCCGAGGGAGACGTGTCATGGAGCCGACCTCGCTGGCGACCCCCGTACCCGAGTCCAGCCACTTCATGGTGGTGGCCTACCTCCTCTACCTCGGAGTGAGCATCGGGCTCACGGTGTGGGTGGCGAAGACACTGCAACGCAACGGTGCACACTTCCTTCACGACGCCTTCCTGGGCAAGGAGCGTCTGGCGGACTCGGTGAACCACCTGCTGGTGGTGGGCTTCTACCTGATGAACATCGGCTACGTGTCCCTGTCGCTCAAGGAGCACCGCACCATCTGGACCGTGCAGGAGATCATCGAGCTGGTCTGCACCAAGGTGGGCTGGGTGATGGTGGTGCTCGGCGCCATGCACTTCTTCAACCTGTATGTCTTCAACCGCATCCGCCGCTCGAGCCAGGTGCGTCACCAGCCGCCGCCCGTGCTGCCGCGCGAGTTCACCCGGGTGGCCGTGCCGCAGCAGACCCCCGTGTCCGAGGGCGTGTGAGGCCCGTCATGCGTGCCCTCAGCGTGCTGTATGACGAGACATGTGGCTTCTGCGTGAGCTGTGCCCGATGGCTGGAAGCGCAGCACACACTGGTGGAGCTCGAGTGCCTCCCGGCGGGAGGCGAGGCGGCGGCGAGTCGCTTTCCCGAGCTGCGCCGCTCGGCCTCCAAGGAGGAGCTGGTGGTGGTGGACGACGAGGGAGGCGTCTACCGCGACACCCACGCATGGTTGATGGTGCTGTGGGCGCTGGAGGACTACCGGGCCTGGGCGCAGCGCCTGTCCCGGCCCGCGTTGATGCCGCTCGCGCGCAATGCCTTCGAGCTGCTCTCCAGCAACCGCCGCAAGCTGTCCGGCTGGCTGCACCTGGAGGACGAGGCGGTGCGGCGGCACCTGGAGCGCGAGGCCGGGCCTCCCGGTGCTCCGAAGTGCGCCCCGGGCGACGCGGCCTGCCGCCTGCCGCGCAGGGTGCGATGTGAGGGGTGCGGCCGGCCCATGGCGGAGGGACGTACCGCCTGTCCCCACTGCCTGGCGGACGTGGTCCGCGCGATGGAGCCGGGCTGAACGTCAGGTGGAGAGCCGGGAGAGGTCCGCGGCCGTGTCCACGTCCTCACTCCCTCCCGGCAGGGGCACCTCCACCACGCGCGAGGGCTCCCGGACGATGACCTTGCGCGCCCCCTGGTCCGCCTCGAGTGCCTCCAGCTCGGGACGCAGCGCGCGGGAGAACAGCGCGGGCACACCCCGTGCCCCGTCGTAACCCGAGGCCACGATGGGCGAGCGTGTCCGCGCGAAGGTGTCCACCAACCCCCTCAAGTGCGCGGAGTCGACCCGGAGCTGATCGCACAGCAGCACCAGCACCGCCTCCACCTCGGGCAGGGCCCTCACGCCCACGCTCAGGGAGCGGCCCATCCCCACCTGCCACTCCGGGTTGTCCACCGTCCGCACCGGCACGTCCGCGAGCTCCGCGGCCACCGCCTCGCCATGCGCTCCCACCACCACCACCACCGGCTCGCAGCCCGCGGCCACGGCGGCCTCGGCCGCACGGCGCACCAGCGTCCGTCCCTCGTGCACCAGCAGCTGCTTGGGGCGCCCCAGCCGCGAGGAACCCCCCGCGGCCAGCACCACCGCGCCCACCTTCACGCGAGCCTCCGCGCCGCCGGTGACGGGGCGTCCGCGTGGATGGGGGCCTGCCGCTCGCGCAGCTTGCCGCCCTCGCGCCGCGCCAGCACGGCCCTCAGCTCGGCCACGATGGAGAGCGCCACCTCCTCGGCGCCCTCGGCTCCCACGTCCAGTCCGATGGGCGCGTGCAGCTTCTCCAGCTGCGCGGGAGCCGGGGCGGGGGACAGCTCCCCCAGCACCCGGTCCGTGCGCGAGCGCGGCCCCAGCACCCCCAGGTACCGCAGCGGTTGCGGCACCAGCCGGGCGAGCAGCTCGCGATCCTGCGGCAGGCTGTGCGTCATCACCACCGCGAGCGTGCGCGGCGAGAGGGCCACCGTGTCGAGGATGTCCCGGGCCTTCGTCGCCACCACCGCATGGGCCCGGGGAAAACGCTGCCGCAGCAGCTCCGCGGGCTTGTCCGCCACCACCGTGACGTGCCAGCCGAGGCTCGCGGCCTGCACCACCACCGGCGCCACGTCGAAGCCGCCGCCGAACAGCACCACCGGGGGCGGCGGATCCACCACCTCCACCAGCACCTCCGCGCCGCCGCACGGGCCACTCCAGGTACGCCCCGCCTCGAGCGCCTCGCCGGCCGCGGCCCGCACCGCGTCTCGCAGCGGCCCGGACAGGTTGCTGGCCTCCTCGCCGTCCTCGCGCAGCAGCAGCCGCGCGCCCACCTCGCCCCCCCGGTACACCGTGGCGATCACCCCGCGCTGGGCCCGCTTCCTCGCCTCCTCCGCGAAGGCGAGCGCATCCACCGGCCCGGGCTCGCAGCGCTCCAGCAGGATGTCCACCACGCCGTTGCACCCGAGCGCGAACGTCAGGCCGTCCTCGTCCTCGGTGCTGTCCACGGTGGAGTCGTAGCGCAGCACGTGCGGGCCGCCGGACGTCCAGAAGAAGGCCTTGCGGACCACGTCCCGCTCGAGGCACCCGCCGCTCACGCCTCCGGCGAGCCGGCCCTCCTCGGCCATCAGCATGCGCGCCCCGGGCCGCCGGTACGCCGAGCCGGACACGGCCACCACGGTCGCCAGCACCAGCGGCCCCCGCGCGCGGGCCCGGGCACGCAGGATCTCCTCCAGTTCCTTCACGGTGTGTCTTCTCCCGCCGCTCCCGATGTCGTGGGAGCGAGGGGCGGCACTCTACCACCCGGGCTCTCGACGCGGAGACGCATCTCCGGCGGAAAGCAGACGGGCGGACAAGGCCTGGGCCCCTGCTCGGGAAGGGGAGCCTGGAGGGCCCCCCGTTTCCCGCCGGAGGCCCCGGGGCCTCATGCCGCGCCCGGGACCTCCCTCACGTCACCACCGGACCTACCGGACCTGGATGGCGTCCGCGACGACCACGAAGCCGTCGGCGGCCCAGCGGCTCAGCTGCACCTTGTTCCAGCCGGCCGGGAAGCTCCACGTGCCGAGCGTGTTCCACGCGCCACCGCCCGTCTGCTGGTTCTTGTACACCGTGGCCAGGTTGGTGCCGCTGGCGTTGGTGATGATGTAGGGCGCGGCCGCCGAGCGGTTGGTGCCCGACGTCCACCGCGCGTCGATCGTCTTGGTGGCCGCCGACGGCAGGTAGAAGAAGAAGACCGCCGGCTCGGAGACCGCCGCCGTCGAGGCGTACAGGTAGTTGGAGCCGTAGTAGCCCGCCGTCGAGGTCGTGGCCGTCCAGGTCCCCGTCAGCTGGATGTAGCCCTTGCTGGTGTCGTTGGCGGCGTTGTTGTTGTCGATGATCAGACCCGTCGCCGGGGGCGGGGTGCCGTCACCGCAGTAGGACTTCACCTTGCTGATGTACGTGGACCACGGCCAGTTGGGGCCCGGGTCCGTGCGGTTGTACGGCTGCAGCCGGCCGTGCGCCACGATGTGGTAGCTGTCACGCACCACGGTGCGGTCGCGCGAGATGTCGCACGAGAGCTTCGCCGAGGCGTCGATCTGCCCCGTGGGGAAGGACGACTGGCTGGCGTAGCCGCCGTGCTCGATGCCCACCGAGAAGTTGTTCACCGACGAGCCGTTGAGGCCGCACATCACGCTGCCGTTGAGGCCGCAGTCGTAGCTGGCCGCCACGTGCCAGGCGCGGTTCGTCTCGGCCACCAGCTGGGTGATCTCCGAGCCGCTCTCGTTCACCACGTAGTGCGCGCTGGCCCCGGCCGACGAGTTGGTCAGCCAGCTCCAGCAGCCCGAGTAGCCACCCTCGCAGGTGTGGATGACGATCATCGAGATGTCCGTGCCCGACGGACGCGCGTTGTAGTTGGGCGAGGCGCGGAAGATGGCCGGGGCGTAGTCCGCGCTCATCGAGCGCACCATGTCCGGCGAGGGGAACTTCGCCTGCGCCTGGGTGGGCATCAGCGACACGGCCAGCTCGCCCGCGGGCGTCTGGGCCACCGCACCCTTGCGGAGGATGTCATACACGCCCTGGTGGACGTACTGGGCCTGCGCCTCGGCGTTCTCGATGCCGCTGAGCTTCGCGGCGGCCGGGGCCCACGCGCCCACGTCCGCACGGTCCACCTTCAGCGCGTCCGCGTACGAGGACAGCAGCGCCGCGGCGGCCCGGATGTTGGCCGTGGGGTCGGTGCGCGCCGCCTCCTCGGTCACTCCCGCCAGGCGCGCGCCCTCGGCGAGCTTCTCGCCGCGCAGGGCCATCAGGCCGTACGCCGCTGGCATGCCCTCGAACTCCACCTCGCCCCGCACCATCTCCCACCGGGTCTCGGTGTAGGAGATGGCCTTGAGCAGGTCGGCCGGAACGCCGAAATCAGCGCCCGCCTTCGCGAAGGCGGCGTCCAGCTGGTACGGGGTCCGCTCGGCCTCGGGACGAACGTCCTCGTGCGCGGCCGGCGTCTGGGGGGCGGTGGGCTCCTGGGGACCGCAGGCCGCCAGGGCGAGCGCGGCGGCCAGGGTGGCCAACGGCTTGGACAGGGTCTTCATGCACACTCCTCGGGGGGGGAACGGGGGACGACGCGAGGAGGATGCATATTCTTGGGCCTCATAGGAAGACCCTTTTTTCAGGAAAACTTAGATTTCAAGACATCGGACGAATCCGGTGCCAGGGCCACCGCCACAGCAGCAGGAGGGTGAGGAGCACCAGGGAGAGCGCACTGAGGGTCATGCCGGCGGTCAGTCCCGGCGCCTCGTAGCGGAACACCACCTCGTGCGTGCCCGCCGGGACGCGCACGCCCCGCACCACCAGGTTGACGCCGAGGATGGGGGCGGGCTCGCCTCCCACGGTGGCGCTCCAGCCCGGGCTGTGCAGGTCGTTGAGGACGAGCACTCCGGGGGCCTCGGCCTGGACGGCCACGCGCACCTCCTCGGGGGCATACGCGGTGACGCGGGCCGAGCCGGTGGCGGGAGGCCCGGGAGGCTCCGCCCACCCGGGGACGAGCACGGTGCCCCGCTCCAAGGTGGCGAGCTGCTCCACCGGCGCCCTTCCTGGCTCCAGCGCCCGGGGCGCGCCGAGCCAGGCCCGGGGCCAGACCTGGGGCACCTCGAAGAGGAACACGCCCGTGCTCGTCCGTCCGCGCGGCTGGAAGCCCAGCTTCACCAGGTCCGGCCCGTAGGATTCCAGGGTGAGCGCCGCGCCCACGTTCAAGCGGGGCGCGAGCGCCTGCACCCAGGCGAGCCCCGCATCGAGGATCTCCGGGAGCCGCGGGGGGTGTCCCTGGAAGTAGAGGTCGGGCACCTCGATGCCGTAGGGGCCTCCCATCAGGGCGATCAGCGCGTCGCGATCGAGATCCACCCGGCGCCGCTCGGCCTCGGTGGCGAAGCCGCTCTCGTCGAGTTGAAGGGTGCCGAGGCCGAGATTCATGACGCGCTTCTGTCCGAGCCCCACGCCCATGGCCCGCAGCGGCTCGACGGTGACGGGGGGCGAGGCGGAGTCCTCGAGGGGCCGCACGTCCAGGGCGGGCAGGCTGCTGGAGGTGGTCTCCAGGAGCACCAGGGCGAAGAGGACGGGGCCGCGCAGTCCCGCGTTGACCCGCGTCAGGAGCGCGCACAGGGCCAGGACGCCGGCGCCGAAGGCGAGCGAGAGGCCCAGGTCCCCCAGGTAGCCGCCGGCCTCGGCGGAGAACGCGCCCGCGGCGCCGAGGGCTCCCACGGCGAGCAGTCCCAGGCCGCCCGCGGCGAAGGCGGTGGGGCGCCAGCGTCCCTCCAGGGCGCGGCTCCAACCGAGCGCGGCGAGCACGGCCCAGGGCACGAGGAAGAAGGGGACCAGCTTCTCCGGCCAGCGGAAGCTGTCGAGCAACGGGAGGACGGCATAAGCGAGCCGGTAGAGGCCGCCGTACCTGCCGAGCGCGAGCAGCAGCCCCACCAGCGCGAGGCCCCCGAGCACTCCGCGCACGCGCCGGGACACGCCCGGGTGCAGCAGTCCGAACACGGCGAGGCAGGACACCAGGGCACTGCCGCCGAGGGCCTCGGCCCACAGGAGGTAGCCGGGGACGGAGCCGAAGAGGGCCTGGGCCCGGCCCGGGGCTCCCAGCGGAGACAGGCCCGGCAGGAGGAGCTCGGGCAATCGGAGCGGGTGGAGTGACCAGTACGTCGCGTCCTCCCAGCTGACGCCCCCGGCACGAGCGCTCGACTGCAGCAGCTTCCAGGAAGGCAGGAGCTGGGCCGCGCACACCCCCGCGAGCAGCACCGCGCACACCGCGGAGCCGGCGAGGTAGGGCCGCCAGCGTCCCTCGGCCAGGGCCAGTCCGAAGCACCCCGCGGCCAGGGTGAAGAGGTAGGCCCCCTGGAGGTCGCCGATGAGCAGCGTGGACGCGCTCGCGCCGAGTGCCAGCAGGAGGTGGGCGCGGTCCCAGCCGCGGAGCGCCACGCGGCCGAAGGCGTAGAGCTGCACCGGCAGGACGGCCGCGCCCCACAGGTAGACGATGTTGGCCGTCTCCGAGGTGAGGTAGCCGCCGAGCGCATAGGCCACCGCCGCCGCCGCGCTGCCCCCGCGCGTGGCGCCGAGCAGGCGGGCCAGCCGCCAGGTGCCCCAGGCCGCGAGCGCCACCGCGCACAGGCTCTGCACGGTGATGACGAGCTCCGGACGCAGCAATACGGACAGCCACGTCAGCGGGTGGAGCACCCCGCACACCGCCTGGGCATGGAAGGGGCTCCCGAGCGATTCATAGGGGAACCAGGAGGGGAACTCTCCGGCGCGCAGCCGCTCGCCCACGTAGGCCCGGCACGGCACCATCATCCGCCACGTGTCGCGCCGGTAGAGCTGCTGTCCCAACCAGAGCGGGGCGTAGAAGCCCGCCAGCACCAGCGCCACCACTCCGGGGGCCACGCGCTCGAAACCGCCCTGCCTCGACTCCTGTTCGTTCTCCAGAATGCGCTCCTTGCCTCGCGGAGGGGAACCATAGCCTTTCCACTCCGCGCGGATGTTGTCGGGAGGTGGACGGGGTGGCTCTTTTTCGAGGGGCGCTTGACGCTCCGTCGGGAGCCACGCATCGTCCCCCCACCATGGCCGTGCCCCCTCGTGCCACGGTAGCCGAGTGCTCGTGGGAGTCCCTGCGCTCGGGTACCTCGGACTTCCTCTCCGTGCTCGATGCGCACCTGGGCGTGCGCATCCCCGGTTTCCTGCCGCCCTCCGAGTGCGCCGCGCTCGCGCGCCGTGTGTACGCGGGCCGGCCGTTCTGGATCTCCGATTTCGACGGCGTGCAGTTCTCCCTGGGCCGCGCCTGGTACACGCACCTCGAGCAGGATCGCGAGGAGGAGTACTTCGCCAACGCCCGCACCTCGGACGCGGTGGTGGAGCGGATGCTGCCGGGCCTGCAGGGCCGTCTGTGCGAGGCCATCTCGACGCTGGTGGGAGCGCCCGCCGTCAAGCGCGAGGGCTGGTGCGGCCCCGGCGTCCACATCTTCCCGGCCGGCGAGTGGCTCTCCCACCACGGGGGAGACGTCCACTACGACAACGAGGGCCTCTCCGAGGAGCAGTGTGCCCGCCGCTCGCGTGCGCTGACGCTCGTGCTGATGCTCCAGCCGCCGGAGTCGGGCGGGGCGCTCCGCCTGTGGGACGTCACCTTCGCGGGGACCGACGACGTCTCCGAGCAGGAGCTCCAGTCCCCGCGCGCGGATGTGGACTACCGGGTGGGGGAGCTGCTCGTGCTCAACAGCTACCGGCTGCATCAGATCCAACCCTTCACCGGCACGCGCGACCGCATCTCGGCCACGGCGCACGCGGCGCTGGATGAATCGGGCTCGTGCTGGGAGGTCTGGTTCTAGGCCCGCGCGCCGTCAGGTGAGCTGGCGCAGGTAGTGGAAGTTCCCGCCCGACAGATCCTCCTTCGTGAGGCCGCAGGCGGGGTCGTCTCCCGGCAGCAGGTACACGACGTCGGACTTCACGTGCAGGAAGTTGAGCAGCCCGGGCCCCTTGAGCAGGTGATGGAAGGTGTTCTTCTTCCAGAGCTTCGCCTCGGCGATGTCGCAGTGCGCGCCCAGCCGGTGGTCGCTCGTGCTGCCGTTCTGCAGCAGCAGCGCCAGGGTGCACGCGAGGTAGCGCGGAGTCCCATCCTCGGGGGCCGGCTCGGTCCGGGCCTCCTTGCCCTGCAGCCCGTCCACCCAGTCCTGGAAGTCCTTGGGCGCGCGGGCCGGGTCATCCCAGTAGTCCCACACGCCCATCTCGAAGCGGTCGGACTGCCGGCGCAGCACGCTGCAGACGCGGCCGTAGAAGTCGTGCATCCGCGCGTAGTTGGTGCGCTCGGGTGAGGAGCGGATGATCTTGTGCAGCTCGCGGTACGTGGAGTCGTCCGGGCCCTGGAGCTCCAGCACCACCTGCATGGAGAAGACGGAGTAGTTCATGCGCCGCTCCTGTCACCCGCCCGAGGAGGAGTAGCTCGAGGATCGGCTCCACGAGCTGCGTGAGGAGAACGCCGGGCCGAGGATGGCGCGGCTGTTGCTCGACGTCCGCATGGCCACCTTGCCGAAGCCGGCGGGGAAGGGCCGGAAGGCACCGGTGGCTCCGCGGGGGATGGCGGAGAACATCGTGGTGCGCCGCTTCGGCTCATAGGCATACCCCTTCGAGACATTCTGGGGCACCTGGGGCACGTCCTTCGCCGAGAGGATGCCGGCCGAGGGGAGCCCGTGCACCAGGCCGGTGCTCATGCGGGTGCGGCCCCAGGGGTAGATGAACCAGAAGGAGTCGTGCGCCGTGCGCGAGCCCCCGTAGTACCAGGGGCGAGTCCCCGAGGCCGTCCCCGCCGCGACGGGGCCCGGGGTTCCGCCGTCCGAGGCGGTGCGCGCGGTGGCTCCGGCGTCGGTGCCCGCGTCGGTGCCGGCGTCGGTGCCCGCATAGGGCCGGGCCGGGGGGAGGCTCGCGGCGGCCATCGCGGAGGTGCCCCCGTCCATGGGCGTGCCCCCGTCCATGGGCGTGCCCCCGTCGGGAGTGCCCGTGCCCGGGCCCGTGGCCACGGCGGGCGGGGCGGGCTCGGGCTGGAAGTCCTTGGCCGCCACCAGCTTCACGTCCAGGCCCGCGGTGCGCCAGGCCACGAAGTCCTCGTTGAGATCGTCCAGCTCCTGCGACTGCCCCTTCCCGCCGGGGACGACGTACAGCACGTGCTGGATGCCCAGCTTGCGCAGCTGCTCGGCGGAGGGCATGCGCGCCATGTAGCGGTTGTCGAACTCCCGTTCCTGGTCGTCGTAGGGCGCCAGCCGCGGACGATCGAGCACGAACACCGGAGGCGCGGGGAGCGTGCGCTTGTTCGCGAGCCCCCGGAGCGTGGGTTGGTAGTACGTCGCCGCGGCCAGCGTGAGGTGCGCCGGCACGACGCCCACCGGGTGCGGCCAGTTGTCGAAGGTGAAGACGGGCTCGAAGCGCTCGGCCAGGGCGGTGGCGAAGGCGATGGCCTCGGGGCCGGGCAGGTCCACCAGCACGGCCGTGGCGCGCGCCGTCTCCGGCTGCTCCGCGAAGAGGGCGGCCAGGGCCTGGCCCTGCTTGAACGCCGTGTCCATCTCGGGCGTGAAGATGGGGCGCAGCGCGAGGGCCAGCGAGCCGGCGGAGCTGGAGGACATCGACTGGAAGAGCGTGGCCTGGTAGAAGGGCTTGAGCGCGTCCTGCCTCGGCGTCATCTCGGTGGCGAGTGACTTGAGATCCTCGGGCTTGAGGGGAACCTTGACCGGGTTGGCGAAGGTGAGGCTGTCGCCCGTGGCGCCGAAGTTCCACCCGCGCTCGCGCTGCATCTGCAGGGCGTCGTGGAGCTCCAGGTACTCGTCCTCGCCCGAGCCGGCGAGCACGAAGCCTCCCACGGCCACCGCGCCGCCGAACACCGCGAGCGCCTGGAGGGCCCTGCGCCGGGAGACGGGGTCGCTCATCGCCGAGAGGCCCTCGTTCCACCACTGCGCGCCGACGAGGCCCGGTTGCCGGGTCATCACCTTGCGGTGGAAGGGGTTCGGGTCGGTCTCGCTGCTCATCGTCTCGTCTTCCTTCCCTTCACGGAGTGACCAGCACCGGAGTGCTCAGCGCGCGCGTGTCGGTGGCGCCCTGCTGCACGCGGGTATAGAGGCCGGCCGCCTCGCCCGCGATCACATAGACGCCGTGGTTGATCATCTCTCCGCCCGCGGTCTCCTCGGCGGCGAAGTAACGCTGGGCCACCCAGCGGCCGGGCACCGCGTGCACCAGCGCGGCATTCCATTCCTGCTGGGGCGTGAAGCGGCCCACCAGCACCTCGTCTCCCTCGGCGCCGTAGTCGGACTTGAGCACCCACGCCTCCCGATCCCTCGCCAGCTCCTCGATGGGGAGCGTCTCCATCCGCACGGTGTACGGGATGTGGGCGCGGATGGTGGCGCGTGCACGGGGGGAGAAGCAGTCGTGCCGCTCCCACATGAAGGCCATGGCCCGCTTGTTCTGCGTGAGCACGGCGCCGAAGGGATTCACCACCACGCACCGGCCCTCCAGGCACGCCTGGAGCACCACGGAGAGCGGGCCGGCCAGCGGCACCATGTCCTCGAAGGGCTCCTCGTCGTCCCAGACGGGGAGCCGCTCGCCCCACCAGTCCGTCTTGTAGTGGCGCAGCAGCACGTCACACGGCTCGCCGAAGAGGCGCACCCGCCCGTCCGGCCCCGGGGTGAGGTTGAAGGGCGAGCCCAGGTGCACCGTCCACCCGCGCGCCTCGAACCACTGGCGGTAGAGCCGCACCAGCCCCAGGTCCTCGGGCATCTCCGTGGGGTAGAGGATGCCCACCGAGAGCTGCTCGGGCGCGGGCACCAGCAGCCGGGCCGCGAGCGACTCCACCAGGGAGCACATGCGCTCGCCCAGCTGCGTGTTGGGGTCCACCGTGCCCGGCCAGGCGGGCTGCACCAGCGGGTTGAGCAGCACGGCCTCGACCTCGCCGGTGGGCGTGTCGCTGTTGAGCTCGCACACCGCGAGCTGCCCGTCCTTCGTGAGGAAGACGTCCGCGCGGGCGAAGCCGTGCCAGAAGGGCTGCGACGCCTGCCACATGAGCTTCTGCCCGGGCGTGAGGGCGAAGAAGCCGTCCAGCACCTCGGGCGAGGCGGCGCACGCCAGCACCAGCTCGTGGTAGACGGCCGCCACGTCCTCGGCGGCCCGGAAGAGCGCGGCCTGTCGCTCGCGGGGGAGGAGGAGGGGCTCGGCGCGGAAGCGGGGCGCGCCCTCCAGCCACGGGTCCGTGACGAGGCCCGTGCGCACCAGGTGCTCGGCGAGTGCCTCGTAGGTGAGGGGCGGCGTGCTCATGCCAGCCGGGTCACCAGAAAGGCGGCGGCGAGGTACGAGACGGCCTCCAGCACGCCCATGCCCAGGTTGCGCTCGGCGGCGATGCCTTGATCCAACCGGCCGCCGCGCAGGGTGAAGCGCGCGCCCAGCAGGAGCGTCTGAACGAAGAGCTGGCGCACCGGGTAGAGCGCCAGGGCGAACACGAGCGCCAGCGCGTAGCCGCGCAGTGAGACCGCCCAACCCTCGAAGGTGCCCTCCACCGCGTGGCCGATGATGAGGGAGAGCGCCACGGTGATGCCCGCGTAGCTGAGGGCCGCGGCGAGGTTCTCCCCGAGGATCTCCTCGGCGTCGTCGTAGGCGGTGAGGGTGCGGAAGAGCATCACGAACAGGTGCAGGGTGACCTGGGCGATGACGACGAAGACGAGCACCACGCCCAGCGTGCTCAGGTCCGTGCCGGACACCGAGCGCGACAGGAGGATGCCGGTGGCGAGGTAGTGCGAGCCGGCGGCGAGTCCGGCGGCGACGTTGCCGCGCTCGACCTCGGCCGCCAGCCGCGCGCGCAGCAGCACCCGCACGCCGAGGTGTCCGAAAACCACGAGCAGCACCAGCGCCGCCAGGCCATAGGCGGACACCCACAGCACGTCATGGCTGATGCTCTCGCCCTGCACGCACCCGGCGACCACCGAGCCGGAGATGAGGAACAGTCCGAGCACCTGGCCCACCTGGACGAGCGCATGGGCCATGTGGCCCTCTTCCATGTCCGCGCGGACGGTGTGTGCGGGAGACAACAGCCGCTGTCCGGCGCGCAGGAGCAGCAGGAGCACGACCGTGGTGATCGCGCCAAAGGCGGGCAGGTAGAGGGGGCGGAGCTCCATGAGGACCGGCATGCTACACCGGACGCCCCGGTAAGCGCCTGGAATCACTTGGCGTGGACGCACCTGCTGTCGGCTGGCTTCCATCCGAGAGGAACAGGCGAGGGGGCGGCTTGCCGCGCTGCGGCATCGAACCCAGGTTGCGCGGACCACGGGGGAGGTCCGCATGCAGCCGTACCGTCGTTTCCATTCTCAGTATCGAGAACGGTTGTCGCTGTCGGACGGGACGTGGGCGGAGCTGCGGATGGTCCGGCCCGAGGACGCGGCGCTGTTGCGAGAGGGCTTCGAGCGGCTCTCCACGCGCTCGCGCTTCCAGCGGTTCCTGTCGGCGAAGCCGAGGCTGTCGGCGGAGGAGCTGAACTACCTGACGAGCGTGGATGGGGAGCGGCACGTGGCCATCGGCGCGGTGACGTGGAGCCCGGGGGGGAAGGAGATGGGGCTGGGGGTGGCCCGGTTCTTCCGCCTGGCGCACGCTCCCGAGGTGGCGGAGGTGGCCATCACCGTGGTGGACGATGCGCAGGGCAAGGGGCTCGGCCGGCTCCTGCTGGACAGGCTGGTGGAGGCCGCGCGCGAGCGGGGTGTGGAGCGCTTCGACTTCCGGGTGCTGGCGGGCAACGTGCCCATGTACAAGCTCGTCCAGACGCTCGCGCCCTGCGAGCCCGAGCAGGACGAGGAGTCGCTGTGCTTCAGCGTGCCGCTGGGGGCGCCCGCGCGGGGAGGCTCGGAGGCGCTGCGCTCGTTGCTGGCGCTGGCGGCGCAGGGGGCGCTCACGCTCATCGGGCCCACGTGCCGGTGGAGGGCCACGTCCCGCGTGCCGCCGCCGGTGGCCTACGAGGAGGAATCCCGCTCCCCTTGAGGAGCATGGTCCCGCTGGAGCTGCTCGAGGAAGGCGGGCGTGAAGACGCCATCCACGCGCAGTGAGTAGCGGAAGAAGGGGGCGGCCTCGACGCCGTGGTAGTCGAAGTCGTTGAACCAGTAGGCGCGGCCGTCCACGTGCGTCTTCTCCTGGCGCTCCTCGTTCCAGAGGTAGAGGCGCTTGTTGCCGCGCGGGCAGACGGTGATGAAGTGGTCGGGGGCGGTCTGGTCCTCGGGCTCGCCGTCGCGGTGGACGGTGCCGTGGTCGTTGGCGTTGAGCCCGAGCAGGGTGCAGCGGCCGATCTCCTGGAAGGGGAGGGACTTCACGAAGGCCACGGTGCGGGGGAAGTAGAGGCGGGCCTCGCGGGTGAAGTCCTTGCCGGCGCTGGTGCTCTTCTCGCTCCAGTAGCCACCGGGGACGAGCTCGTAGAAGACCTTCCAGGGGAAGTAGACGCCGTGCTTGAACTCGAGGAAGCGCATCTGCTCGCGGGTGAGCGGGTGGTCTCGCTCCTCGCCGAACTCGTACGCATGGCGGCGGCGCGCGTCGAAGGCGCCGGGGTCGCTTCCGAGCGAGACGAAGGTGGCGAACTCCTTCTCGGAGAAGCCGCGGATGACCTGGCCGTAGTCGATGTAGGGGTCCTCGGCGAGCGAGGGCGGGACGATGCCCATGGCCTTGTGACTGCCACCCGTGTAGCTGGTGCCCACCTGGGCGAGCGCGTAGCAGATTTCGTCATCGAGCGAGGCGAGCGGGGCCAGGTCGAGGTAGGGCTCGAGGTTGATGAAGGGGCGATCCCAGATGCCCACGAGACCGTTGCGTGCGCCTGCCATGGCGTGTCCGTCCGACTCCGGGCCTTGGAAGGGAGGCCCTGTTCCGGGGCGCAGGATACGTCCCCGGGGGCGGAGCGGGAACGCCTGTGGAGGCCGGGCTTCCCACGGTAGGCTGGCCCGGTTCACCCCATGCCCTGGCTCGCCCTCGCACTTCTCGCCGTGATTGCCGTGCTGCTGCGGCAGCCGCTCATCGGCGCGCTGTTGGCGCTGGCGGAGGCGTGCAGCTTCCAGTGGGGGGCCTATCGCGGCACGCTCCGCCTCACCCGGGCCATCGGGATGCTGGGGGCCGATGAGTTGACGTGGCGGTCGCTGCGGCAGCTCCAGGTGCATGCCCGCGAGGCGCTCGGACAGACGGCACGGGCCGTCGAGGGGGCGCGGCGCCTCGCGGACGAGGCGAGGAGCGTGGGCGATTGGAGTCTCGCCAACACGGCCATCAACACCTTCATCAACGCGGGCCTCTACCAGGAGGCGTTGGAGGTGGAGCGGCGGTGGGAGCCCCAGGAGGTGGACGACCCGGAGGCGCAGGGAGCCGACGAGGAGGAGGCCCTGGCGCGGTTCAACCTCTGCGAGGCGCTCTACAACCTGGGTGAGTGGGAGGCGGCTCGGGAGCGGCTCCGGGCGGTGGAGGAGTCACCGGCCGGGGAGCCGCTGCTCCGGCATGCGATCCTCATGCAGCGGGCGTGGATTCAAGCGCACACCGGGAAGGGGGCCGAAGCGCTCGAGACGCTGGAGCGGTTGAACCGTGAGGACATTCCCCGGGTGTATTGGAGCGAGGTGGCCTTCACGCGGGCCGCGGCGTTGCTGGCGCTGGGGCGGTACGACGAGGCGGGGAACGAGGTGAGGGCGGGGCTGAAGCTGGCGCGGCGGGTGGCGAGCACGAGGAACGGGCTGTTCATGCTCGGGCACATCGCGCTGGCTGCGGGGCGGTTGGAGGAGGCCGCGCGTCACTTCGAGGCCGGTGCGGCGCACCCGTACCAGGGGCAGGGTGGGGGCGCGCTGCTGGCGTGGGGTGATTGTCTCGAGAAACTGGGCCGGGGTGAACGGGCCCGCGAGGCGTGGAGGCGGGTGCTCGAGAGAGATCCACAGAGCGCCGCGGCGCGCGAGGCGGCTTCGAGGCTCGGGCATGCGGGGTTGCACACCACATGAAGACTTCACGCCAGCAACATTCTTCAACCTTCAGCGAAGATCTCGATCATCACTACTTGGAGTTGCTCAAGGAGAAGGCGCCCTATGAGCGATGCAAGCGCGAACTCCTCGAGCTGGAGAAGCACTGGCTCCAAAAGGCAAAGACCGCTGCGCAGCGCCTCGCGGTGCAGCGCGTTATTGCGAATACCCTCCTGACCGAGGCGTACGGTGACAGGATGCCGTGGAAGGAGTTTGGCCGGTGGCTTCGTCGTCTGCGACAACTCGGCTTCCGAGATCTGGGCATGCGCGTCCACGTCACCTGCCTCTACGTGCAGTCCCTCCACCTCTTTCCTCGGCAGGCCCGCGAGGCGTGGGAAATGTTGGAGGATGCCGAGCGCAGAGTGCGCCGACTCCGTCGAGAGAACCCTCTGCGCGAGGAACACACCGAGGCCATCACACACGCGAGGAAGGCCGCCAGGGTGCCGCCTCCCCCTCCTTCTACGGGAACGTCAAACCGTGCACGGTGATTCCGCGTGAGTTTTCATCCCTCAGCCACAGCGTCAACTCGCCACGGCCCTCGGTCCGCGGTGCGTCCACCTCCAAGATGACCGAACCTTCGCTGTTGGGCCCAATGGGATTCTCCTGCCGGAGTTTCATCCTCCCTACCTCATGGCCCTGGGCGTCCACCAGCGAGCCCACAGCGGCTGTCCAGGGCTCTGGGCTCGAGTTCTTCAGCCACAATTCCGCTGCCATGCTCTTGTCCGAACGGTAGCCGAAACCCCACTCATAGGTCAGTACCCCCTCGGAGCGGACGAACTCCTTCTTCTTGAGTTCTTGGCACTCAACGCCCTTCTTGCTGAGCATCTGGTTGGCGATCAGGCCCAGCAGCCCGCTCGACTGCTCGAGTCTGACCTGTAGCTGAACGAGCCTGTCTCGTGTCCGCTCGAGCTCGTCGAGCAGTTGCCGGGTCTTTGCCTGCTCCTGAGCTATTTCGAGCAGCAGGGCCTCTCGGGGGCGTTCGTCGCGGTACACCTCCACCTGGTGTGTGGCGCGTCCCGGGTAGCCGACCAGCGAGAAGGTGACACGCTGTTGGGTCGAGCCCTCCCCCAGCGTTGCTGTCAGCCGGAGGCGCTCGCCCTTCACCAGGTCTGGTGGGGGCAGGAGGCTGAGCGTGCTGCGCCCTCGTGTCAGCTCCTGGAAGCGTACTTCGTCTTGCAACTCCACCTTCACGAGCGAGTCGAAGACGAAGTTCGTCATGAGTCCTGGGCTGATGCAGATTTCCGGGGCCGCTGCCACAGGTACCAACGCAAGCTCGACGTGCTGCAACTGCTTGCACACCGCGTCGATGGGCGGCTGGATCAGCGGTGTTCCTTGCTGAAGCACGAGAAGCAGGATGAAGGAAGGGGAGGGCACGGGCAGCCTTTTGCAGCACGGGTCTATTGGAAGTGAAGGACGTGCTCGACGGACATGATGTTGGAGACACGGGCCTTCTTGGACGTGCTGCCGGGTTCCATGGCAATACCGCGTCCCCTCGTGGTCCTCATCTCCAGGCAAATCGGAGCCATCTCACCATCAGGCAGGCGAACCCGGGTGAAACGGCCGTAGACACGGCCCTCGCCGAAAAACAGCTCGCCGTAGATGTGGGTGTGTCCGGGCAACGCTCCCCAGGGGGGGAGGATCTCGCCAGTGACAGGCCCCTCCGAAACCCAGGCATCAGAGTAGTCGTTATCAAATGGATGGATGATGATGCGTTCCATCGTGAGCGGGAGGATGTTGAGTCGTCTGATGGTTGCGTCGGCGCCGGGCGGGCAGTCCGCCGGCTTCGGAGGCTGCCGATGCTGCGGACCACTCACGCAAGCGGACCCGGCAATGCAGCCGGCGGCAAGCAGGGCCTTGGTCGTCTTGGATTTCGTCATGGACTGTTCCTCTCGGTTCGTCGCGGTGGCGGCGGGCGCGGGGGTGGATGACTTCCCGGGTGCCGCGCCGTCACCAACCTCTCTCGTCAGCCCGTCTGGCGCCAATTCCTGGCGAGGAATGACCTGCGGCGGTGGAGTCGGGGAGGGAGACTCCTTGCGTTGGTCAGGAGGGCTCTCCATCGAGGATGGCTGCCACCATGGAGCAAGCAGAGAAAACACTCCGGACATTCCCAGCGCCGTGGCCAGGACGAGCCCGGCAACCCACCATCGCCCGGGGACCCTGCGTCGGGGCGCCGCCGGGGCGGGTGCAGGCTGCGGGTCCTGACTGGCTTCCGGGAACATCCGTGTGCGCCAGCTCTTGTCCGCCTGGGTGCACTGTTCCGCCAGGTCCTCCGCGAGCGCCCGTGCATCCGGGTAGCGGGCCTCGGGGTCCTTCTCCAGCATCCCCATGCACAACTCGCTCAGTGCCACGGGGACACGTGGGTTGAGCACGTGCGGAGCGGGTGGTGTCGTCTCGAGGATGGCCCGGTTCAACCCCGGATGGCTCCGGTCTCCGAAGGGAAGCGTGCGCGTCATCAGCGCGTAGATGACGACCCCCATCGCCCACAGGTCGTCTCCAGGCGAGAAGGGGTAGGGCTCGCCCTCCCACTGCTTCGCGAAGCGCAACGCCTCGGGGCTGCGGTACTCGGCGGTGCCCGGTGGCAGCCGCATCGTCAGACGCGGCGCCCCCTCCTTGATGCCCGCCGCGCCGAAGTCCACCAGCACCGGTTGCCCGTCCGCCTCGCGAACGATGATGTTGGCTTCCTTGATGTCCCTGTGCACCACGCCCGCGTCATGCACGTCCGCGAGGGTGAGCGCGAAGGGCAACAACACCCGCGTCACCAGCTCGAGCGCGGAGGGATTCTCCCGGGCCGCCCAGGCATCGAGCGTGAGGCCCTCGACCAGCTCCAGGGCCAGGACGAGCCAGTGCGGAGCATCCTCTGGCCAGAGGCCATAGCCGTGGAAGGACACCACGTTGGGGTGCCGCATCAGACGCAGTGCGGTCGCCTCCCGGTCGCCTCGCGGATCAATGCGCACCAGCTTGATGGCGTAGGGCCGTCCGCTCCGCCTCGCGCGGTACACGGTGCCGAAGCTGCCAGAGGCAATCGTCGCCTCGATGGTGAAGCCCGCCACCTCCGTTCCCGGCGCGAAGCGCGGCCCAAGAAGCTCATCCCTCTCGTCGAGCATCTCCCTGCCTCCGAAAAACCGTGGAGGCTACCAGGGAGATGGGCCCATGACCCGGATGCGGCAGGTTGGGTAACAGGTGGAGGACCAGGCTCGGGCAGCAGTGCTTCTATTCTTCCTCTCCTCGCCCCTCCTGTTTTCTTCTACTCCGCCTTTCATGGAGCTTCTCGACGAGCGAGAAGGGGAAGAGGGCGCGGTGATGGATGTTGCGGTAATACGCCGCCAGGTAGTGCTGGCCACCAATCTGTATGACGGTTTGAGCGGGAGGAGCGGTCTGACTGTTGAACCAGGCGCTTGCCTCTTCACGCGTTTCGAACGTGGCCACGGCTGGCGGAAGGCCGTCCCTCGTCATCTCCTCGAGATGGTATTCGAGGTCCGGGTGAGGGACCAACGAGCAGCGCTTGCCATCACGAGAAGACATGATGACATGGTATTCATCGTCGATCAGGACATAGGCCAGTTCAGGCGGATGTGGATTGGCGCTGAGCCAGGCCTCCGCTTGTTCGCGCGTCTTGAAGGCCGCAATCACCCGGGCAGGGCCCTTGGATTCGGCATCCCTCCGATAACCCTCGAAATCATTCGTCCGGCCATCTCTCCAGATGAACCAGAGTGCATCGATGGCCAGGAGAAACAACTCCTGCTCCTTCGGAGACTGCGTGTCTTCACGATTCTTTCCGAGGAGCTCCTGTGCTTCGATGATTCGGTCGAAGATGGTCACGGTGCCACCGCCGTGATGGAGGGAGCGCGGACCACTTCCGATGAAGCCAGAGCAGCTACTGGCCTCAGTGCATGGAGCGCTGTCTCCAGGATGATGTGGCAAGGGGGCGGCTTCATCTGACGGACTCTAGAAGAGCCAGGCTGACAGCGCCACCGCGTTATCTCATGAATGGCTCCTCACGCTTCGTCGCGGTGGCGACGGGCGTGGGATGGGTGACTTCTCTTTGTTCACGGAGGGGCGCCCTGGGCGACCCAATCGATGATGGCCTGCTTCTGCGCGGCGGTGAGTGGAGAGCCCTTGGGCATGGGCGAGCCCGAGCAGGCGGGGCTGGTGTTGGTGGCGAGGATCTTGTCGACGAGGAAGCTCTGGGTGCGCAGCGGGCCGCAGGCCGTCACCTGGGGACGCGAGGAGCAGCCACTGCTGGGGACGCCGACGAGCTCGCCGTAGGCGCGGCCCGCGGTGAGGTTGACGGGCGTGGACGGGCTGCTGTGGCACCCGGCATTCGCGCAGCTCGCGGTGAAGATGGGCTGGACGTCATTGGCCAGCGTGGCGGCCCGCGTGGCCACCCCGAAGTAGGCCGGGGCGGAGGGGCCGCCTCCTGGCGCTGGATTGCTGACGACGACGGCCGCCGCGTTCCCCGTGGGAGCCGTGGCCACCAGCGAGGAGGGGATGGCGGCCCGCAGCTCACCCGAGCTCACGAAGGTCACCGTCACCGGGTTTCCGTTGAAGGTGGCGCTCGCTCCCTCCACGAAGCCCGTGCCACTCAGGGTCAGGGTGAAGCCCGCCGCACCGGCCACGAGCCCGCAGGGAGACAGCGAGGACACCACGGGCACGGGATGAGGTGTCTCGACGGTGAAGCCGAGGCTGTTGCTGGCTCCTCCACCCGGCGTGGGATTGGTCACCGTCACCGGGAAGCTGCCCGCGGTGGCCAGGTCCGAGGCGGGAATGGATGCCGTCACCTCCGTCGGGCTCACGGAGGTGGTGCTCCGGGCGGCGCCGTTGAAGGACAGCGTGGCACCGGACACGAAGCCCGTCCCCGTGGCCCGCAGGGTGAAGGCCACCCCTCCGCGAACGGCCTGGGACGGCGACAGCGCTGTGAGCGTGGGCACCGGGTTGGCCTCGCGCACCTGGAGCGTGGGCGTGTTGCTCGTCTCGCCCGTGCTGTTCTTCACCTGCACCGGGTAGTCGCCCGCGGGCGTGGCGGGCAGCGCCACCGTGAGCTGCGTGGAGGCGCAGGTCGACACCGTGTACGAGGCTCCGTTGAAGAGGACGGTGGAGCGGCTGGCGGGAGGCGAGCAGACGTAGCCCGAGCCCGTCACGGTGAGGGTGAAGGCGGTGCCCGCGGCCACGCGCGCCGGGGCGAGCCCGGTGATGGTGGGGGCGCTCGAGGTGACGGCGGTGAGCGTGAGGCCATTGCTCGTGCCTCCGCCGGGGGCCGGGTTGCGCACGGTGACGGGGTAGCTGCCCGGCGTGGCGAGGGTGGGAATCCGGGCCGTCAGTGTGGTGGGTCCCACGTAGGTGGTCGTCACGTCGGCCCCGTTGAACGTCACCGTGGAGGCGGGGGTGAAGCCCGTGCCGGTGAGCGTCAGGGTGAAGGGCGCGCCGTTGGTGGCCACGCTGGAGGGCTCGAGGCTGCTCGAGGCTGGCACCGGGTGGGTGACGAGGAACTCGAGCTCGGCGCTATCGCCACCGCCCGGAGAGGGGTTGCTCACCCGGAATCGGTGGGTGCCACTCTCGGAGGTGATGGCCGCAGCCAGAAGGACCTCCAGCCGCTCCGGGCTCACATGGGTGGAAGCGAGGGGCACGCCATCGAAGAGCACCTGGCTGGTGGAGACGAAGCCTCCGCCGTTCAGGGCCACCCCCACCTCGCCCGTGCCCATCAGCACCGAGGCGGGCGTGAGGGAGTCCAGCCGGGGCAGCGGGTTGTCCGCGCCCCCATCCGTTCCACCGGTTCCCGAGGGCTCCGGTGCTCCCGAGCAGATCCACCCCGCGACGTCGCGCAGCGCCGCCTCATCGAGGTAGGGCCCGCCCTGGGGCATCCGCCCCGGCGCGTCTGGCAGCAGCTTGAGGTAGAACTGGCTGCGCTCGGGCCGGCCGGGGACCACGAGCCGGCGGGTGGGCACTCCGGTGGAACTCTGGTTGACGGTGGCCCGCCACAGCTCCTGGGCGTCGCGGAAGGTCAGGCCTCCGAGCCCCTGCTCGTGACAGGCCGTGGTGCAGCCCGTCGGTTGTCGTCCCGAGAAGTGCGCGGCGAACACCTCGTCCAACGTACGAGGGGCCACACCTTCGCACACGGGGCTGGGGGACTCGGGAAGGACCTCGGCCTCGGGTAGCTCGTCGGTACAGCCAGCCATCCAGACGAGGCACAGCAGGGGCGCGATCGAAATACCGGACGTTGAGCGCATCTCCACTCCTGGGACTGGAGGGAGGACCCGCATGCGCCCCCGATGGCCACAATTCCCGCGCCGCCCTCCGCTCAGGGCGCCGCGGTGGGAGGAGGCAGGGGCTGGTAGCGGAACGAGAGGCGGGCCGGTGTGCCCGCGCCGTCGTAGTACGAGAGCATCTGCAGCTTGAAGAATTGCCCGGTGTTGCTGCGGACCACGTACAGCAGCTCCTCGCGGGGGGTGAGCCGGTGCACGGAGAGATCGTAGAAGTACCAGCCTCCCTCGACGCCGCTGAACACGGGCTCCGAGGCATCCTGCTGGTAGCCCTCGGCGGGCGCGGCCGTGAGTGAGTCCCAGGGCGTGTTCTTGAGCACCGCCACGCGGACCTGGCCGGTGGGGTTGCCGCCCCCGCCGTTCATCGTGATGGTGTAGCGCTGGAAGGACAGATCCCAGGCATTGGTGTCGAAGGCCTCATCGGTCTTCATCTCCCGGCCCTCGTCGATGTCGAAGAAGACCAGGGCGGACTTGTTCGTCGCGTCGATCAGCGCGTGGGAGCTTCCGTCCTCCTGATCCGTCACCTCGACGAGGGGTCCGCTGTTGGTCTGACCATCGAAGGGGTAGTCCGAGCGCAGGTCGGGTGCACAGCCCGCCACCGCGAGCCCGAGGAGCAGCACCGTCTCGTGAATCCGCATCCGCATGTCGATCCTCACCGTGACTTTCTCCCAGGCGAGGAGGGGGCCTGTCCAGCGGTGAGCAGTCCGTGCCGCGAGGAGCAACTTGTCGGGCTGGAGGTGTTCGCGGCTGGTACCGTCCGAGCCGGCGGGCAGGCAGGCAAGGCCGCGCGGCATGAGGGAGAGTGCAATGAGGTCAGTCGTCCTGACGCAATGGACGTTTCTGCTGATGGTCGTGGCTGTGGCCAGTGGCGGATGCTCCCACACGCAGCAGCCAGAGCGAAGGGTCTACGTCATTTCCGAGGACGCGAGCGGAGTGGGCTCGAACCTCGAGAGCGGAACGGGCGGGGCTGGCGCGGAAGCTTACTGCAACGAAATGGAGAAACAGTGTTTCAAGAAGTGCTGGAGGCGCAAGCCCAAGGAGCCGAGTATCGAGAAGCATACCGAAAACCATCACAAATACTGCTCCAGTGAATGTCTCAAGGTGTTCATGCAGTGTCTCAAGGAGCAGGAGGAACTGGAGCGGCAGGAGTCACAGTCTCAGCGCAAAGAGCTCCATTTCCCAACTGTGGACGCGGCTCTCGACTGGATCAGGGTGCACAAGACCGAGGTAGCGATTGGAACAGTCGTCATCGTGGGGGGCATGGTCGCCGCTCCTTACGTCATTGCTGTGATGGGTGGCGCGTTGGTTCTGGCCCCGCTGTGAGCGGACCGAAGGTCTGGTGCAGAGATGGCAGACATTCCAGGATTTGATTTGGATGAAGCGATCTATTTTCTGAACCCCTTCATCGAGAATCATGCAGAAGGTTCGAAGGAGAGGAGGTTATTCGGGCTTGCTCAGATTGCGTTGCTCTACATCCGTGACCGCGTGAAGCGAGAGGAGTTCGCAAAATTCCATAGGGCATGCTTCGACACCGACTTCACGGTCGAGGTCGCTCATGAGTTCGCGACGCGGGAAGAGGCGAACCAATGGCTTGCCAGTGGGAAGGCCAAGGACTCCGAGCGTGTGAAGATCGCCGGCAAGGGCTTCATGGTGGTCGAGGTGTCAGGGAAGCTGTACTTCATGATCGCCCCTCTCCCGGAGGAGTTGGAGACGGACGAATGGAAGGATGACTCCGACGACTCCGACGAGTAGGTGCGGAGGGCACCTCGGTCGTGCCCTCTGGCTCAATACTCCCACTGGACTCCGCCCAGTACGCCGCGCGGAGGGCGCGGGTTGAACTGCTGGTCACCCACGTTGAGCAGGTTGTAGCCGTTGACGAAGACGTCGAACCCGCCCCGCAGCTTGTAGGTGACCTGGGCCTCGAGATCGAAATACGAGGGCGCCCAGACCTCGCGCTCCTCGCCGAGGCCGAGCACGTTGGCCATGCCTCCGTCCGTGCCCAGGTAGTACGGCCGTCCACTCACCCACGAGCCCCGGACCGTGGCCTCCAGGTTCCACGGGCGGTACTTCGTGGCCAGCTGCGCGTTGACGCGGTGCCGCGAGCGCGCCTCCAGCGGGCGGTTGCGCGTCTGATCCTTCGCGTCCAGCAGCATGTACGCCAGGTCCAGGTACGTGGCCCGGATGGGCAGCTTGAAGCGCCCGTTGAGCTCGAAGCCCTGTGTATAGGCCCTGGCCACGTTCTCGTAGCTGAACGTCACCGGGTTGTCCGGGTCCGGCGCCCCTCCCGCCGTGATGTTGATGAGGTTGGTGAGCCGGGTGTGGAAGGCGCTCGCGGAGAGCACCCACCCGTCGATCGGGGGCCGCCAGTCCACGCTCGCGTTCACCGCCGCGGAGCGCTCGGCCGTGAGGCTCCGGTTGCCCGCGACGATGTAGCCGATGCCCTGGTTGGTGAAGCGCAGGTACAGCTCCTGGAAGGACGGCGGGCGGAACCCGAGTCCCACCGAGGCGCGCACCGTCACCGCCGGGGACGGATCCAGCTTGAGCGCCAGCCGTGGCGAGGGCGCTCCGCCGAACTGCGAGTCCAGGTCGAAGCGGAAGCCCGGTGCCACTTTCAGTTTCGGCCCGGCTCCGTCCGAGGACAGCGCCACGTCCCACTCGTCCTGGAGGAACGCGCCGCCCCGGATGCGGGCCACCGGGCTCTCCTCGAGCCGCGCCGAGGTGAGCCGCTCGCCGAGCACCTCGATGCCTCCGGTGAGCGCATGGTCGCCGAGCCGGTGGTCCGCCTGGACGACGCCCTCGTAGAGCCGGTTGACGTTCTGCGTGTAGTCGTCGAGCCCCCGCGAGCCGCGCTGGTCCTGCTGCAGCTGATCGCGGAACAGGCCGAAGTGTCCCCGGACGAGCAGGGCGGTGTCGCTGGCGAGCCGGTTCCTGCCGCCGAGCGACACATCGAATTGCTCCTGGCGCTGCCGCCGGTCCAGCACGGCGCCCGAGGGGTTGAGGTCGACGGCGTTCTCGTCGCGGAAGGTGTACTGGCTGCGCAGCCACAGGCGCGACCGTTCATCCGGCGTGTAGGCGAGGGCCACGTCCCCGTCGATCCGGCGGATGCCCGAGCCGCTCGTCGCCGCGTCCGCCGGCACCCAGTCGTAGGGGTTGCGCGTGCGGTAGCCGCCGCCCACGCGCACCTCGAAGGGGCCCTGCTTCGTGCCCGCGTTCGCGCGGACGTCGCCCTCCAGCAGCGTGCCGAACGAGCCTCGGACTCCCAGCTCCAGCGGGCGCTGCACGTGCCGGGTGATGAGGTTCACCACGCCGCCAATGGCATCCGCTCCGTAGAGGGCCGCGGCCGGTCCCTTGACGATCTCCACGCGCTCCACGTCGCGCAGGCTGAAGCGTCCCAGGTCCAGCGTGGTGCCCACCCGGCCGCTCACGCGCTCGCCGTCCACGAGGATGAGCACGTACTCGGGATCCAGGCCCTGCAGCCGCATGCCCGTGCCCCGGAAGGTCTGCACGAGCTCCACTCCCGGGTGTTGCTGCAGCAGCTGGCCCAGGTCCCGCGCCCCCACCGCTTCGATCTGCTTGCGGGTGATGACCTCGGTGGCCACCACCACGTCCTCGAGCTTGCGCTCGGAGCGCGCGGCGGTGACGACCGTCTGCTTGCGCCGGTCCGGCTCCTCGGGCTCGGGCGGCGCCGGAGGCGGGGCAGGGGGGGATTCGGAGACGGCGGGCGTGGCGGCGTCGGGGGTGGCGGCGCCCACGTCCGGCTGCGGGGGGTCGATCGGCTGGCTCACCACGAGGGCGGCCACCAGGGGGAGGATCACGGGGTGACTCTCGGCCGGATGCTCCCTTGCGTCAATGGGCCCACACCAGCCGAGCGGGCTCGTGACATGACAAAGGGCCCCGGGGTTCAACCCGGAGCCCTCGATACCCTCACCCCGTCCCTCTCCCGAGGGGAGAGGGGATGTTGGGGAGCCAGGGGACTTCTGGAGTGCGGCGACTGGCTGGAGCTAGGCGGCCTTCGCCTGGCCCTTGCCGAACGTCAGCCCGTCCTTGCCCGCGTCCACCACGATGTGGTCCCCGGGCAGGAACTCGCCCCCGAGCACCTTCAGCGCCAGCGGATCCATCAGGTACTTCTGGATGGCCCGCTTCAGCGGCCGCGCGCCGTACGTCGGATCGTACCCGCGGTCGGACAGCACGTCCTGCGCCTTCTCCGTCAGCTCCAGCGTCAGCCGCTTGTCGCTCAGCAGCTTCTGCAGCCGCGCCACCTGCAGCTCGACGATCCTCCGGATGTCCTTCTTGCGCAGCGGCTCGAAGAGGATGACCTCGTCCACGCGGTTGAGGAACTCCGGCCGGAAGTGCTGGCGCAGAATCCCCAGCACGTCCTCGCGCGTCGCCTCGTCCAGCTCCTCCTTGCCCTGCATGCCCTCCTGCAGCGCCTGCGAGCCGATGTTGCTCGTCATGATCAGCACCGTGTTCTTGAAGTCCACGGTCCTGCCCTGGCTGTCCGTCAGCCGGCCCTCGTCCAGAATCTGCAGCAGCATGTTGAAGACGTCCGGGTGGGCCTTCTCGATCTCATCGAACAGGACCACCGTGTACGGCCGGCGCCGCACCGCCTCGGTGAGCTGGCCGCCCTCCTCGTAGCCGACGTACCCCGGAGGCGCGCCCACCAGCCGGGCCACGGAGTGCTTCTCCATGTACTCGGACATGTCGATGCGCACCATCGCGCTGTCGTCGTCGAAGAGGAACTCCGCCAGGGCCTTGGCCGTCTCCGTCTTGCCCACGCCCGTGGGGCCCAGGAAGATGAACGAGCCGATGGGCCGGTTCGGATCCTGCAACCCGGAGCGCGCCCGGCGCACCGCGTTGCTCACCGCCTCGATGGCGCTGCGCTGCCCGATGACCCGGTTCGCCAGCCGGTCCTCCATGTGCACCAGCTTCTGGACCTCGCCCTCCATCAGCTTGGAGACGGGGATGCCCGTCCACTTGCCCACCACCGCGGCGATGTCCTCCGCGTCCACCTCCTCCTTGAGGAACTTGTGGCTCTTCTGCAACTCGGCCAGCTTCGCGTTCTGCTGGGCGATCTCCTTCTCCAGGCCGGGGACGACGCCGTACTTGATCTCCGCCGCCTTGTTGAAGTCACCCTGGCGCTCGGCCGCCGCCTGGTCGTTCTTCGCCTTCTCGAGCTTCTCCTTCTGCTCGCGGATGCCGGCAATGGCCTTCTTCTCCGAGTCCCAGTGCGCCTTCAGCCCGGTGAAGCGCTCGTTGAGCTCGGCCAGCTCCTTCTCGATCTTCCCCAGCCGCTCCACCGAGTGCGGATCCGTCTCCTTGCGCAGGCCCTCGCGCTCGATCTCCAGCTGGTTCATCTTGCGCCGGATGTCGTCGATCTCCGTGGGCATCGAGTCGATCTCGATGCGCAGGCGGCTGCACGCCTCGTCCACGAGATCGATCGCCTTGTCCGGCAGGAAGCGGTCGGAGATGTAGCGGTTGGACAGGTTGGCCGCGGACACCAGCGCCGAGTCCTGGATGCGCACGCCGTGGTGCACCTCGTAGCGCTCCTTGAGGCCACGCAGGATGCTGATGGTGTCGTGCACGCTGGGCTCGCCCACCATGACGGGCTGGAAGCGCCGCTCCAGGGCCGCGTCCTTCTCGATGTGCTTGCGGTACTCGTCCAGCGTGGTCGCGCCGATGCAGTGCAGCTCACCGCGCGCCAGGGCCGGCTTGAGCATGTTGCCCGCGTCCATCGCGCCCTCGGCCTTGCCCGCGCCCACCAGGGTGTGCAGCTCGTCGATGAAGAGGATGATCTCCCCCGCCGCGTCCGCCACCTCCTTGAGGACGGCCTTGAGGCGCTCCTCGAACTCGCCGCGGTACTTGGCCCCGGCCACCATCGCGCCCAGGTCCAACGTCACCAGCCGCTTGTTCTTCAGCCCCTCGGGCACGTCGCCGTCGATGATCCGCCGCGCCAAGCCCTCGACGATGGCCGTCTTGCCCACGCCCGGCTCACCGATGAGCACCGGGTTGTTCTTCGTGCGCCGGCTCAGCACCTGGATGCAGCGGCGGATCTCCTCGTCACGGCCGATGACCGGATCCAACTTCCCGGAGCGTGCCGCCTCGGTCAGATCGCGCCCGTACTTCTCCAGCGCCTGGTAGGTGGACTCCGCGTCCTGGCTCGTCACGCGGCTGGAGCCACGCACTTCCTTCAGGCTGGACAGCACGCGATCGCGCGTCACGCCCGAGGACTTCATCACCTCGCCCACCGCGCCCTTGTCCTGCGCGAGCGCCAGCAGCAGGTGCTCGCTGGAGACGAAGTCGTCCTTGAGCGACTTGGCCTCGTCCTCGGCCTTGTCGAATGTCTTGAGCAGCCGCTGGCTGAGCGTCGCGCCCTCGCCGCCCTGCATCCGCGGCAGCTTCTGGAGCGCCTCGCCCAACCGGCCGGCGAACAGCTTCACGTCCACGCCAATCTTGCGCAGCAGGGGCTCGACGATGCCCTCCTTCTGCCCGAGCAACGCGGTCGCGAGATGCTCTGGCTCGTAGTTCGGGTTGTCAGCCCGGCGCGCCAGAGACTGCCCTTCCTGGATGGCCTCCTGGGCCTTGACTGTGTACTTGTCGAGTCTCATGCCCCCAACGTAAGAGCCGGGGCAGCCTTGGCAAGAACGGGGGGACCACCCAGATTTCACTTGTCGCGTGAGCCTGGATGCTTGGAGCCTCCACGAACTTCCAGGCTCTCCGGGAGTTGCCTTCCTCCCACCACCCCGGGTATATGCGCGCCCACTTGGGGGGCATCCTCTGGAAGCGCACGGCGGTTATCTCATCCGAACTGAATCCCTGGGCGGCCTGAAGCTCCTGGAGCTGGCCCGGCGTGCGCTCGTCGAGGACGGTGCTCCGGCGGACACCCAGCTGACGGTGTCCGTCTACCGCAAGCGCAAGGTCGTCCGGCTGGCCCTGGACGGCCCCCACACCGCGGGGCGCCGGGGCTCGCACTGGTACAGCGAGCACCAGGCGCTCGCCCGGCTGCTGTCCAAGGAGGCCGGCCTCACCGTCCATTCCTACGTCTACGACCCCCAGGAGTACGAGGAGGTCATGGCCTTCGGTGGAGGCCAGAACGTGGGCGGGGAGCGGCTGCTCTATGACGAGGTGGAGCTGCCCGAGTGCCTGGACGGGGAGTTCGACGACGAGGCCTTCGCGCGGATGCAGGAGCGCTGGCCGCTGGGCCACCTGGCGTGGGTGTACGGGGTGGAGCGGGACCTGTTGCTGCAGCTGCACCGCATGCCGGGGACGCGGCTGGGGCTCACCGGCTCGGAGCCGGAGTCGGAGCGGCCGCTGGAGCACCTGCTGCGCGGCATCGCGGCCTAGTCCGTCCTCGTCTCAGTCCTCTTCTTCGACGGCCAGCTCGCCATCCTGGGCGGTGATGGCCTGGCGGACGCTCTCGGAGCGGAAGTACTGGCCGAGCAGGGCGAAGGTGCCGGCGATGAGGGCCGTCATGCCCATGGCGAAGGCCGCGGCGATGCCGGGCAGCATGGCCTTGAGCTGGGCGGCGGCCTGGGGATTCTGGAAGGCGGGCAGGGTGCTGAGGTGCTCGGCCATGACGGGGCCGATGCGCCGGGCCACCACGGCCCACTGCGCGCCGTCGATGGTGCGCAGCAGGGCGGCGAGGATGGCGGAGATGGAGAGCACCCGGCGCATCCGCTCCAGGGGCAGTCCTCCGGGCCGCAGCAGCCGGCCGGCGGCCACGAAGGCGAAGGAGCACGCCACCGAGAGCGCCCCCAGCACCAGCGAGCGCGCCTCGCGCATGGGCTCGAGCGCGGCGATCTGCGCCTCGGAGATGTGCGCGGCGACGAGCACATCCGGATCTCGGGAGAAGCGCGACAGGTTGCTGACCTCGTCGCGCAGCTCCCCCAGGTGGCCCAGCTCCAGGGTCTCCCGGAGGGCCGAGAAGCCCGTGAGGGCGGCGAGCACGAGGCACACCGCCGCCGCGAAGCGGATGCGCCGCGGCAGGAGCGGGGTGGGGGAGTTGGGGGACGTCACCGCTTGTTGGCCTCCACGAAACGCAGGCGCAGATCGGCGAGGAGGTTGTCGAAGAGCTGCTTCTCCTCGGGGGTGAGATTGCCGCGCGTCTTCTCGTGCAGCATTCCCAGCAACTCGATGCTCTGCCGGGCGAGGACGAGGTCCTTGCCGGCCGTGCCCGTCTCCGGGTTGGGCGCCTCCCCCAGGTGGATGAGGGCACTGGACGCCAGCCCGATGAGGAAGGTGCTGAAGGTGATGGGCGCCTCGGGCGCCTCACCCCGCATCACGAAGGTCTCTCCGCGCTTCTCCTCGCTCATGGCATCACTCGTCCGACTCGGAGTCCTCGTCGCCCTCGTCCTCGTCGTCCTCGAAGTCCTCGTCCTCGTCGTTCTCCAGCTCGTCGTGCATCACCGTCTCGACGGGGACGCTCTTCTCGGAGACATCCGGGAGGGACTCGATGTGGCGCTGGTACGCCTTCTCGTCCACGGCGCCGGAGCGCAGGTAACGCTCGGCCGTACGCTTGTCGAGCTGCTTGGGGTCTGTCGGGTTGGCCATGGTCAACTCCTCGGAATCTCTTGGAAAAGGGCGCGCCACCTTATAGCAGGGCTACCCTCTGTCAACGCCGCTGAACCCCCACCCATCCGGAGCCGATGAACGCCCCCGCCCGTCCGTCCCTTCCCCGAGGCCTCTATGTCCTCTGTGACGACACCGTGCGCCCCGAGCTGCCGCTGAGGGAGAAGGCGGCCGGTCTGCTCGCCGGAGGGGCGAGGGTGGTGCAGCTGCGGATGAAGCGGACGCCCCTGCGGGAGGCCCTGGCGGCGGCGCGCGAGGTGGTGGCGGCCTGCCGGCGCGCGGGAGCGGTGTGCCTGGTGAACGACCGGGTGGACCTGGCGCTGCTGTCGGGAGCGCACGGGGTACATGTGGGAGATGAGGATCTGCCGGCGGAGGAGGCGAGGGCGCTGCTGGGCCCGGAGGGGCTGGTGGGGGTGACGGTGCGAGGCGTGGAGGACGCGAAGGCGGCGCGGGCGGCCGGAGCGGACTACGTGGGCCTGGGCCCGGTCTTCGGCACCACGACCAAGCAGGTGAACGCGCCAGTGCTGGGGCTGGAGGGCTTCGCCGCGGTGGTGCGCGCCAGTCCCCTGCCGGTGGTGGGGATTGGCGGGGTGAAGCTGGAGAACATCGCTGGCCTGGCCGCCACGGGGGCACACGGTGGAGCGGTGGCCTCGGATGCCCTGCTCGCCGGGGACATCGCCGAGCGTGTCCGGCGCCTGTCCGCTGCTTTTGACAGGGGCGCCCAGGGGGCTAGCCTCGTGGGCGGAGACGTATGAAACCTCATGGCCATGGCCAGGCACCGCGCCGGCCCAACATCGGCATCACCCCGGACTTCAGCGCCAGCCGGCCGGACTCGCAGTTCCCGTACTACGAGTTGAAGGTGCCCTACGCGGACGCGGTGCTGCGCGCGGGGGGCCTGCCCTTCGTGCTGCCGTACTCGGACGAGCTGGCGTGCGTGGACGCGTACCTGGATCGCATCTCCGGGCTGCTCGTGACGGGTGGGGCCTTCGACATCCCGCCCGAGGCGTACGGCGAGACGGCGCGCGAGGGCATGGGGCCGCTGAAGCTGTCGCGCACGGCCTTCGAGTCGGCGCTGATGCGCGGGGCGCTCAAGCGGAACATGCCGGTGCTGGGCATCTGCGGGGGCATGCAGCTGCTCAACGTGGTGCTGGGCGGCACGCTGCACCAGGACATCGGCCGCGAGGTGAAGGGCGCGCACGAGCACGAGCAGAAGCACGACCGGACGCACCCGCAGCACCCGGTGGACGTGCGGGACGGGACGCTGCTGGCGGAGGCGCTCGGCAAGGGCCAGCTGATGGTGAACTCCACGCACCACCAGGCGGCGCAGCGGATGGGCGCGCAGGTGGTGGTGAGCGCGGTGTCGCCGGACGGGGTGGTGGAGGCCATCGAGTCCACCCAGTACGGCTTCGCGCTGGGCGTGCAGTGGCACCCGGAGCTGATGCTCCACACGGTGCCGGTGCACGTGGGGGTGTACCGGCTGTTCATCCAGAAGGCGCGAGAGCACCGGCGGTGAGCGGAGCGCCGCGCGTGCTGCTGTGCGCGGGCCACGAGCCCACGGGCCGCGCGGGACTGCTGGCGGACGTGGCCGCGGTGCGGGCGCTCGGTGGCGCCCCGGTGGCCGTGCCCTCGGCGCAGACGGCGCAGGGCCGGGGGACGTTCCTGTACCAGCCCACGCCGGCGCGGGTGCTGGGCGCGCAGGTGAAGGCGGCGCTCGAGCTGGGGCCGCTGCACGCGGTGAAGCTGGGGCAGGTGCCCGGACCGGCGCTGCTGGAGGCGCTGCGCGAGGCGCTCGACGGCGTGGACGCGTGGTGGGTGGTGGACCCGGTGGTGCGGACGTCGCGGGGCGAGCCGCTCTCGAAGCTGACGCGGCGGCACTACCTGGGCCTGGCGGGGCCGAAGGTGGTGCTCACCCCGAACCTGGACGAGGCGGCGTGGCTGCTCGGCGGGGGCGAGGTGCGCTCGGTGGAGGAGGCGCGCGAGGCGGGGAGGGCGCTGGTGGCCCACGGCTTCGGCGCGGTGCTGGTGAAGGGCGGGCACCGGGACACGGGGGCGGTGGACGTGCTGGGCCTGCCGGACCGGGAGGTGCTGCTGGAAGGGGAGCGGCTGGAGCGCGCGCCCGAGCGCCGGGGAACGGGGTGCCGGCTGGCCTCGGCCCTGGCGGTGGAGCTGGGGAGGGGCAGGACCCCCACGGCCGCGGCCCGGCGGGCGAAGTCCTACGTGACGCGCTACCTGCGCACCGGCCGGGACTGAGTCGCCTCCAGTCAGGACATCCGTGCAACCACTGTCAGACCGGTATGGGACACAGGAGATCCCTAGCACGGAGAGGAGACATGGCCATCCAGAACGAGCACCGGCTGCGCGAGCTACTCCAGATTCCGCCCGATGCCTGGATACCCGAGGACGACAGGCCCGAGTACTGGGACGAGACCTTCATGAGACTGGGGCGCGGTTACGGCTTCGAGCCGGAGGCGGGCGAGTACCCGGTCAACCATGGGCAGCTGGTGTTGGATCTCGCGAGGCTGGTGGCGCCGCTGCTGGACGGAGCGCGGTTCACGCAGGTGCTGCCAGGAGAGCCGGATCCGGAAGGGGAGGAGCACGCCCCGCCGGAGGACGCCGACCAGCAGGGAAGCGGAACGGACAACCGGTACACGCTGCGCCTGCGGCACGGTGGGCGGCGGTACAGCGTCACGTTCCATGACTTCTCGGGCTTCTTCAACATCAACGCGCTGCTGGCGCTGCTCAACGCGGCGCTGGAGCCGACCGGCACGCCGATGCGCTTCTTCGGCTTCGGAGACGTGGTCGTCGTCGGGCCGCTGCGCGGCGTGCAGCAGGCCATGCGCGAGGGCTTCATCCCCGGCTTCTCCGGGGCGGGCCTCTTCGAGGACTGGGAGCTGGAGGAGATCGACGCCTGGAGCGAGTCCGGCGACACGCCCGAGTCCCTCGTGAGACAGCTGGAGAAGGGACGCAGGCGCGTGCGGGCCGTGTTCGTGGTGTGAGCGCTACTCGACGCGCGCCCGGCTCTCGAAGCGCGTGTACTCGGCGAGGAACACCAGGTCGATGTCCCCGATGGGGCCGTTACGCTGCTTGGCGATGACGAGCTGCACGGGGATGGCCGAGCTGGTGCGCTGGACCTCGCCGCCTTCACCCCCCTCGCCCTGATCCTCGCGGTGGATGAACATCACCACGTCGGCGTCCTGCTCGATGGCGCCCGATTCACGGAGGTCCGAGAGCATCGGCTTGCCGCCCTTGCGCTCCTCCACCTTACGGCTGAGCTGCGAGAGCGCGATGATGGGCACCTCCAGCTCCTTGGCCAGCTGCTTGAGGCTTCGGGAGATCTCGGAGATTTCCAGCTGGCGGCTCTCCACCTTGCCCTTCTGGTGCATCAGCTGGAGGTAGTCGATGATGATCAGCGACAGGCGCGGGTCTCGCTGCTTGAGCCGCCGCGCCTTGGCGCGCAGGTCGAAGGGGGACAGACCACCCGAGTCGTCGATGTAGATGGGGGCGTTGTAGAGCTTGCCCGCCATCTCCTGGAACTTCTCCTCGTCATGCGGGGTGAGCCGGCCGCCGCGCAGCTTCTTCATGTCCACGCGCGCGCTCGAGGCCAGCAGACGCATCAGCAGCTGGTCCGCGGGCATTTCCAGGCTGAAGATGGCCGCCGCCTTGGGGTCCTCCGCCAGGCCCACGTGCGTGGCGATGTTCATCGCGAAGGACGTCTTTCCGACGCCGGGGCGCGCCGCGAGGATGATGAGCTCGCCGCCGTGCAGGCCCGTGAGCTGGTTGTCCAGGTCGACGTAGCCCGTGGACAGGCCGGTGATGCCCGTCGTCGCGGTCTTCATCTTGTCCAGGAGGTCCAGCGTGTGCTCCATCAGCTCGCTGACGGGCCGCAGATCTCCCACGCGCTTCTTCTCGGCCAGGAGGAAGACCTTGCGCTCGGCCTCGTCCAGCAGCGCGTCCAGCTCGCCCGTTTCCTGGCTGGCGAGCTCCTGGATCTCCCGCCCCGCGTTCGCCAGCCTCCGCCGGAGGGCCTGGTCCTTGACGATCTTCGCGTACTGGACGGCGTTGCCCGGCACGGGCACCACCTGGTCCAGGCTCATCAGGTAGGCCGGGCCGCCCACCGCCGCCAGCTGCCCGAGTACCTTCAGCTCCTCGGCCAGCGTCAGGTGGTCCACCTGCCGCGAGGAGCCGGCCAGCTTGATCATCGCCGCGAAGATCTGCGCGTGTGCCGGACTGGCGAAGTCGTCCTGATGAACGACCTCCGCCAGGCTGTCGACGATGGTGTTGTCCGCGAGCACGGCGCCCAGCACCGCGCGCTCGGCGGCGAGGTCCTCGTGAGACCTGCGCCCGCCCGTCCGAATGTCGAGGATGTTGTCCATGGATGCCCGGCCAGTCTACAGGCTCCGCTACGAGGATGTAGCAGCAGCCTGATCGCGGCCTCTGACATGCCTGGGGCCCCGGGACCGGCTTCCTCCCGCAAACGAAAGGGCCGCCCGGGGGTTGACTCCCGGACGGCCCTTGTCTTCACAGGTACTGAAGACGGTGACGGTTACCCTCACCCCGACCCTCTCCCGGGGGGAGAGGGGATGGAGGCTCAGGCCTCGGCGGCGACCTCGACCTTGATCTTGGCCACCACGTCACGGTGCAGCCGCAGCTCCACCTCGTACTGACCCGTGGCCTTGATGGGCTCGGGCAGGTGGATGTGACGGCGATCCACCGTCTGGCCCTGCGAGGCGAGCGCCTCGGCGATGTCCAGCGCGGTGACGGAGCCGTACAGCTTGTCCTGCTCTCCCACCTTGCGGCGGATGACGGCCTTGACCGCGCCGATCTTCTTGGCCTGCTCCTCGGCCGCGCCCTTCAGCTTGGCGTTGCGCGCCGAGATGACCGAGCGCTCGTGCTCGAGCTGGCGCACGTTCTGCTCGGTGGCCAGCACCGCCATCTTGCGCGGCAGCAGGTAGTTGCGGCCGAAGCCGTCCTTGACCGTCACGAGATCACCGGACTTGCCCAGGTTCGCGACGTCCTCACGAAGAATGACCTTCATGTGATGTCTCCGTTGGTGCGTGAGGTGCGGCTGTCAGCCGACCATCGCGTTGTAGGGGAGCAGCGCCAGACCGCGGGCGCGCTTGATGGCCGTGGCGATCTCGCGCTGGTGCTTGGCGCAGTTGCCGGAGATGCGGCGGGGGATGATCTTGCCGCGCTCGGTGACGAAGTACTTCAGGGTCGGCTGATCCTTGAAGTCGACCTTGGAGTTCTTCTCGGCGCAGAAGCGGCAGACCTTCTTGCGGCCAAAGCCGCGGCCACCGCGCTTCTCGTCATCACCCCCGGCGCCGCCGCGGTCACCGCGGTCACCGCCCCGGTCCCTGTCACCACCGCGGTCCCGGTCACCACCGCCGCGGGAAGCGTTCCTGTCGTTGCCAATCATGAGTGTTTCCTCTTCTCTGGAATGGATCCGTAGAAGACGACCTCGGGGGCACTAGGCCTCCTCGGTGCCCTCCTCCTCGGTCTCGGCGACATCGTCCACCACCGCGGCGCGCTCGACGCCCGCGGGAGCGCCCGGACGGGTCTCCTCGACGTCACCGGCCAGCTTCAGATCCTCGAGCACCGGACGGGACTCGGGATCCACCTCGTCCGCCAGCTTGGTGGACAGGAAGCGCGTGACCTCGTCGTAGTTGCGGAGGTTGCGCTCGAGCTCGGCCACCAGACCCGTGCCGCCCAGGTAGCTGGCGTGCACGTAGATGGCGCGGGGCTGCTTGGCGATGGGGAAGGCCGTCTTCTTCTTGCCCCACACCGTGAAGCGGAGGACCTTGCCGCCCTCACGGCCGACGATGCCACGGACGCGCTCCTTGAGCTTGTCCACGTTGTCGTCGGTGAGGTCCGGCTTGACCAGGAAGATGGTCTCGTACTCACGAAGCCGCTTGGCGGCCTGCGTCTCAGCCATGTTTCTCTCCCCTTGGGGTTGAGTGCCCCCCGGAGGTCCGAGGAGCGGGGAAACGGTCAGCCGGTCCAAGGGGGACCGTCCGCCGGGAACGGGAAAACCACGCGCCCGTCTCCCTCGCGTTACGTCCCGGAGGCTCGCGCACCCGGGATGATGGAAAAGAACAGACCCACCCGGCAGAAGCTTCCGGCCAGCGGGGAAGGGGCCTTCTACGGGGGGGAGGACCCCGAGTCAAGGCGCCCGCTTGTTGTACCGGTTCATGGCCGTGGCCAACCCGTCGCGCACCCAGGTATCGGCCGCGTCCGCCGCCAGGGCGATCAGGTCCTCCAGCTGCCGGCGCTCCCCGTCATCGAAATTGGACAGGACGTAGCCGGCCACCCGCTCCTTGGCGTTGGGCCCCTGGGGCTTGCCGATGCCGAGGCGCAGGCGGATGAAGCCGTCCGCCCCCAGGCTGGAGACGGTGCTCTTCAGCCCGTTGTGGCCCCCGCTGCCCCCGCCCGCCTTGAGCTGCAGCCGCCCGAAGGGCAGATCCAACTCGTCGTGGATGACGAGGATGTCCTCCACCGCCACCTTGTAGAAGCGCGCCGCCTCGGCCACCGAGCGGCCGGACAGGTTCATGTACGTCTGCGGCTCCAGGAAGAGGACCTTCTCGCCGCCCAGGGAGCCCTGGCCCACCCGGGCCTGGAACTTCTCGTGGTTGAGCTCGGCGCGCGCTCGCCCCAGCATCGCCTCCACCACCATGAAGCCGATGTTGTGACGGTGGCGCTCGTACTCGCGCCCGGGATTGCCCAGTCCACAGATGATCTTCATGGCGGTGACTCCGAAAAACAGACGGGGCCAGCCCCAGTGGGCTGACCCCGCGAGTACGGCAGGACGAAGAGACTACTTCTTCGCGCCGGCCGCGGGCTTGGCCGCCGCACCGGCCGCGGGCTTGGCCGCAGCAGCCGCGGGAGCCGCAGCAGCCGCCGCCGCGGGAGCCGCCTCGGCCGCACCCTCGGGCGCGCTCACGACGGCGATGGTGTAGTTGACGTTCGACTTCACCACCACGCCCTCGGGCAGCTTCACATCGTTGATGTGCATGGCCATGGCGATCTTCAGCGGCGTCACGTCCACCTCGATCTTCTCGGGGATGGAGCGCGGCATGGCGTAGACCTCGATCTCACGGCGGACCTGGGAGAGCAGACCGCCATCGGCCACGCCCTCGGCCTTGCCGATGAGGATCAGCGGCACGTTCACCTTCACCTGCTCGTCCTCACGCACGGCGATGAAGTCCACGTGTAGGATGTCGCGGGTGACCGGATCCCGCTGATAGTCCTTGAAGAGGACCTGCTGGTCGGCGCCCACGCCCTTGAGGGTGATGAGGGTGTTGAGCTTGTGCGGGGTGTTGATGGCGGCGCGCACGGCCTTGGGGTCGACGGCGACGCTCAGGGGCTTCTCCAGGTGCTTGCCGTAGACGACGGCGGGCACCAGGCCCTGGCTGCGCAGACGGCGGGCGGCGCCCTTGCCGGAGCCCTCACGCGCCTTCACCTCGAGCGTGCTCTTGTCGATGGACATGGATTTCCTCTTTTATGGGGACTGCGGTGTGACCGCGCTGGACCCTGGCGCCTCTGGCATCCCGCCCCCGTGGCGGGCCCCGAGACGGCGCCTTCCGGAAGCGAAGGGCCAACGTGGTGTGGGTGCGACATGCCAGCGCGGGCGGCCGGAGTCAAGCCGCCCGGCGGACAGGAGGGCCCTTCTTCGCCTAGACGAAGAGGGAGCTGAGCGAGTCGGCGCGGTGGATGCGCGCGATGGCCTCACCGAAGAGCCGCTCGGTGGTGATGATCTTCAGCTTGCCGCAGGCCTGGGCGGCGGGCGAGAGGGGGACCGTGTCCGTCATGACGAGCTCCTCCAGCACCGAGTCCTGGATGCGCTGGATGGCGGGCCCGGAGAGGATGGGGTGGACGGCGTAGGCCACCACCCGGCGAGCGCCCCGCTCCTTGAGGGCGGCGGCCGCCTGGGTGAGCGTGCCGGCGGTGTCCACCATGTCGTCCACCAGGATGGCGTCCTTGCCGTTGACGTCTCCAATGAGGTTCATCACCTCGGAGGAGTTGGGCCGCGGCCGGCGCTTGTCGATGATGGCCAGGCCGCAGTTGAGCCGCTTGGAGTAGGCGCGCGCCCGCTCCACGCCGCCCGCGTCCGGCGACACGATGACCATGTCCTGGGTGTCCGGGAACTTCTTGCGCAGATCATCCAGGAAGACCGGCGAGGCGTAGAGGTGATCCGAGGGGATGTTGAAGAAGCCCTGGATCTGCCCGGCGTGCATGTCCATGGACACCACGCGCGTGGCCCCGGCCACCTCCAGCAGATCCGCCACCAGCTTGGCGGTGATGGGCGTGCGCGGCGCCACCTTCCGGTCCTGCCGGGCATACCCGTAGTACGGGATGACGGCGTTGATGGAGCCGGCGCTCGCCCGCTTGAGGGCGTCGCAGATGATGAGCAGCTCCATCAGGTTGTCGTTCGTCGGCGGGCACGTGGACTGGACGATGAAGACGTCCAGACCGCGCACGTTCTCGCCGATCTCCACGTGGATCTCTCCGTCCGAGAAGCGGCCCACCGAGGCCTTTCCCAGAGGGCGCTTGAGATAGTCGCAGATGCGATGGGCCAGACCCGGGTTGGAGCTCCCGGTGAACACCTTGAAGTCGCGGGGCTGCTGCATGGGCGCGCTACTAACGCGCCCCGTGGCGGAAGGGAAGTACCTTCCACGTGCTTGCCCGGACGGGTGCTCAGTCGTGGTCGCCCGCGGCGGCCAGGAAGGGGCTCGGTACCCCGCCCCCCGTGTGCTGCTGCCGCTCGTACTCCTGGAGGATGGTCCGCTCCATCTGGTTGCGCGTGTCCGCGTTGAGCGGATGGGCGATGTCCTTGTACGTCCCGTCCTTGCGGCGCTTGGCCGGCATGGCGATGAACAAGCCGGACGCTCCGTGAATCACCTTCAAATCCCGGATCACGAAACAGTGATCCAGCGTGATGGTCACGTAGGCCTTCAGCTTATCTTCGTCGACCGGGTACACCTTGACGTCGGTGATGTTCATGGTCCCCCCACAGACCCTCGAGGTACGCGCTGGAGGGGAGCCTGAATCGGACCGGGCCGGAAAAGCAAGTCTTGCGGGGCTTCTTGTGCGTCAACCGATGCCCCGATGACACATGTGGGCCAGGAACGCGAGGTGGTAGACGTCGATGACGATGTAGAGGGCGGCCCCCGCCTGGATGGCCCGCTGGCTCAGCCGCATGGAGCGGTGCAGGCACAGGAGCGTGAGTCCGAGGCTCACGATGGTGACCTTGATGGCCATGAAGGCCAGGGGCGAGTGCTCGTAGGCCACGCGCATCAGCGGGTTGAGCTCCTCGGCCACCTCCAGCTGTAAAAAGGTGAGGGTGAAGAGCCCGTCCAGCAGGTTGAGCACCAGCAGCAGGACCGCCGCCGGAGTGATGTGGAACGAAGCCCCCTCGATACCCGACCACCGCGATGCCTGCGTCGTCGCCGCCACCCGGACCTCCCCGTTGGAATCCGCGACGGGGTTCTTCAAGATGCTTGCCAACGTGGAGGGGCCCCGGGAGGCCTGGTGCGGGAAGCCCGGGCGGATTTCGAAAGTTGACGTGCCAGGAGGGGCGTGACAGAGGAGACCCGCGCTCCCGCACCGCCTGCCGACGAGTCCTCCGCGTGCAACAATTTCCCAATGACATCGGGTGGATAGAGGTCATCTGCGGCTCGATGTTCTCGGGCAAGACGGAGGAGTTGATCCGCCGCATCAAGCGCGCCGTCTACGGCAAGCAGGTCGTCCAGGTGTTCAAGCCCCGACTGGACAACCGCTACGACGAGACCCAGGTGGTCAGCCACTCCCAGTTGAAATTGACGTCCATCCCGATTGAACGGGCTGAAGAAATTTTCCACCATCTGGGCCCCAAGACGCAGGTGGTGGGCATCGACGAGGTGCAGTTCTTCGGCACCGAGGTGGTGGCGGTGTGCGAGGCGCTGGCCAACCGGGGCATCCGCGTGGTCGTCGCGGGGCTGGACCAGGACTACCAGGGCCGCCCCTTCGAGCCGATGCCGCAGCTGCTGGCCATCGCCGAGTACGTGACGAAGCAACTGGCCATCTGCGTGGTGTGTGGGAATCCGGCCAACCGCTCGCAGCGTCTGGTGGATAGTGGAGAGCGCGTGGTGGTGGGCGCCGCCGGGGCCTACGAGGCCCGCTGCCGCAAGTGCCACCGGGCCGAGCCCACCGAGGCCACGCCTCCCCAGACGCTCGATTTGTTCGAACACTGAAGCCCCGACTGACGCTCCAGAGGTCCGGCCATGCGTGACACCCTCTACGCCAATGTCCCCTTCCAGTTGAGCGAGATGCCCCACCGGTATGGCCCCAACGTGCACCTGGTGGGCAACCCCTTCCTGCTCTCGCAGCTGGCGAAGCTGTGCAGCAAGGGCACGGTGCAGCCGGAGATCAACCGGCTGGTGGCGCTGCTCTACACGGACCTGGTGAAGACGGTCATCAACGCGGAGTTCCCCCGCAAGATGGTGGCCATGCCCACCCGGATGATCGACCACACGCCCCAGGGCATGTACCAGGGCGAGGTCATCGACCCGGCGGTGCGCGCGGTGACGGTGAACATCGCCCGCGCCGGCACGCTGCCCTCGCAGGTGACGTACGATCTGCTCAACACCACGGTGGACCCGGTGCTGGTGCGCCAGGATCACATCATCATGAGCCGGATGATCGACGCCAAGGAGCACGTGGTGGGGTCGAACATCGGCGGGGCCAAGATTGGCGGGGACATCGACGACGCCATCGTCCTCTTCCCGGACCCGATGGGCGCCACCGGCGGCAGCCTGAGCACCGCGGTGAGCATGTACAAGGAGAAGGTCCCCGGCACGCCCCGGCGAATCCTCAGCCTCAACCTGATCGTCACCCCCGAGTTCCTGCGGAGGATTTCCCGCGAGCATCCGGATGTGGTGGTGTACGCGCTGCGCCTGGACCGCGGGCTGTCACCGCCGGAGGTGTTCGGCACGGTGCCCGGCGAGCTGTGGGAGAAGGAGCGGGGGCTGGATGACCGGCAATACATCGTCCCCGGTGGCGGCGGCTTCGGGGAGATCATGAACAACGCGTACGTGTAGAGGTAGGACCGTGGCTTTCTACGAGAAGGATGTCGGCGTCCACATCGACGAGAAGAAGCTCCAGGCGCGCGTGCGCGAGCTGGGTGAGCAGATCACCCGCGACTACCAGGGCAAGGAGCTGACGTTCATCTGCGTGCTCAAGGGCTCGGCGTTCTTCGCCATGGACCTGGCGCGTTACGTGGACCTGCCGCTGACGATCGAGTTCCTCGGGGTGTCCTCGTACCAGGGCGGCACCGAGACGACGGGCGAGGTGCGCATCACCACCGACGTGAGCAAGCCCATGGCGGGCAAGCACCTGCTCGTCATCGAGGACATCATCGACACCGGGCTCACCATGAGCTTCCTGCTGGAGAACCTGAAGGCCCGGCACCCGGCGTCCGTGAAGGTGTGCTCGCTGCTGGAGAAGCCCTCGCGCGCCCGCACCCAGGTGCCCATCGACTACAAGGGCTTCGTCATCGACGACGTCTTCGTCGTGGGCTACGGGCTCGACTACGCCGAGCGCTACCGCAACCTGCCCTTCATCGGCGTGATGAAGGGGAAGTAGTCCCGAAGTCCTCCGCCGTGTCCGGGGCCCGCTGGGTCCCCGGCCCGGCGGCCAGCGGACCAGGCGCTCCTTGCGAGGCAGTCCGCCCCTCCCCATGGTCTGCCCCATGTCACGTGCGTGGGTCCATCCATCCGAGGGGCCGTGCTAGCCACTTCCGCCCCGCGCCTCCGCACCCGGCTCGCCGCCTTCTCCCGGCGCCGCCGCCGCTATCCGCTCCGCCGTCAGGTCGAGGAGGCGGACTGTGGCCCGGCCTGTCTGGAGATGCTCTCCGCCTACCACGGCTCGGAGCAGGCCCAGGCCCTGCTGCGCGAGCTCGCGTATGTGCGTGCCCCGGGCTCCACCCTGTTGGACATCGCCCGGGCGGCCGAGCAGCTCGGCTTCCGGGCCCGCGGTGTCCACGTGGAGGACGCGGCCGACCTCGAGGACGAGGAGGGCCAGGCCCTGCTGCCCGCCATCGCCCACTGGGAGGGCAACCACTTCGTCGTCCTCTATGAGGTGAATGCGCGCAACGCCGTGGTGGGGGACCCCGCCATGGGTCTGCGGCGCATTCCTCGCGCCGAGCTGGCCTCGCACTGGAACGGCATCCTCCTGCTGCTCGAGCCCACCGAGGCCCTCTTCCAGCCCCGGGCCGTGTCCGATGCTCCCGCGCGCCGCCCCACCGCGCTGCGCCGCTTCGTCCACGGGATGCTGCGCTACCGCGCGCTGCTGGCGCAGATCGTCCTCGCCACGCTTCTGCTCCAGGGACTGGCGCTGGCGCAGCCGTTCCTCGTCCAGGGGCTGGTGGACAAGGCCGTGGGCGGACGCGACGTGCCGCTGCTCACCGCCATCGGCGTGGGCCTGGGCGTCCTGCTGGCCGCGCAGGTGGCCGTCACCGCCGCCCGGGGCGCCGCCCTCTTCCTGCTCTCCGGCAGCTACTCGATGCTGCTGCTCACCCGCTTCTGGAAGCGGTTGCTGTCGCTGCCCCTGTCCTTCTTCGCCCGGCGCCACCGGGGCGACCTGCTCAAACGCATCGAGGACCACCAACGCATCCGCCGCATCCTCCAGGGCGCCGCCTCCTCCGTGCTGCTCGACCTGGTGATGCTGGTGGGCTACTCCGGGGTGCTCCTGCTCTACGACACCACCGTCTTCGCCCTCTTCCTCGGCGGTGCCGTGCTCTACGCGGCCTGGACGCTGGTGCTGCTGCCTCGCCGCGGCCGTCTGGACGCCGAGCGCTTCCGCGTGGGCGCCGAGGCCAGCCGCCTGGAGCTTCAGATGCTCGGAGGCATCCAGACCCTCAAGGCCGCCAGCGCCGAGCAGCAGATGCGCGCCTCCTGGGAGCGGCTCCAGGCCCGTGACTTCGCCGCCTGCCGCCGCCTCTGGTTGCTCGACACCCTCCACCAGGGCGGCACCCTCTTCATCAACCAGGCCATGTACCTGGGCATCCTCCTCTACGAGGCCTGGCTCGTCCTCCAGGGGCGCATGTCCATCGGCCAGCTCGTCGCCACCCTCGCCATCCTCGCCCTGGTGCTCAACCCCCTGCAGAACCTCGTCACCTTCGTGCACGAGCTGCAGGACGTGGCCCTCTCCCTGCGCCGCGTGGAGGTCGTCTACGAGGCCGAGCCGGAGTCGCTCGAGGCTCCCGGCACCCAGGCTCCGGGGCTCGCCCACGCTCCGGAGATCCGGCTCGAGCACGTCACCTTCCGCTATGGCTCTCCCCACGAGCCTCCCATCCTCGACGACGTGAGCTTCACCCTGCCCGCGGGGAAGATGACCGCCATCGTCGGCCGCTCCGGCGCCGGGAAGACGACGCTCGCCCACCTGCTGCACGGCCTCTACCGCCCCCAGCAGGGCCGCATCCTCTACGACGGCGCTCCCCTGGAGTCGCTGCCTCCCTCTGGCCTGCGCCGCTCGGTGGCCTACGTCTTCCAGAAGACGGACATCTTCGATGGCACGCTCGCGGAGAACATCTCCCTCGGCGACGAGCGGCCCCACCCGGAGCGGTTGATGCACGCCGCTCGCACCGCGTGCCTGGATGACCTGCTCGCGTTGCCCAAGGGGCTGGATACGCGCATCGGCGAGTCCGGCATCCGGCTCTCCGGCGGCGAGGAGCAGCGGCTGCAGCTCGCGCGCGCCATCTACCGGGATCCCCGCGTGCTCTTCCTCGACGAGGCGACGAGCCACCTGGATGCCACCACCGAGCGCGCCATCACCGAGTCGCTCCAGCGCGAGGTGGCCGGCCGCACCGTGGTGGTGGTGGCGCACCGGCTCTCCACCATCCGCCGCGCGGACCTCATCGTCGTGCTGGAGCGCGGGCGCGTGGTGGAGCAGGGCACCCACGAGGAGCTGCTGGCTCGCGAGGGCGGGCGCTACCGCGCGCTCGTGGAGAATCAGATGGAGGGTTGAAGGATGCACCCGCGTGAGGAGGACGAGGACGACCTGACACTCACCGAGGAGCTGCGCACCGTCATGCGTCCACGCTCCGGGCGGCTCCTCGTGCTGCTGGTGCTGATCGCGCTGGTGCTCGGCGCGCTCGTGCTCGTGGCCTCACGCACGGTGCTCGCCGGGTTGTGGCGATAACGGACCGCGGGGCCGGACGGCAGGGCGGTGGGGGAGCCCCACCGGCCTCTGCCCGGATTCAACGGCGATGCTCAGCAGGCCAGACAGCCCACGGGCTCTTCGCCACACGCGTAGGTGGTGATGTCCGGGCACTTCGGGCCCTTCTCCGCCCCGGCGCCACCCTCGATGCGAGCGAGGTCCTGCACGAAGAGCTCCTTGATCTTCTTGACCTTCTTCTCCTTCTTCGGCTCCATGGTCGTCTCTCCAGGCTTCGGTGGCGCGCGGGTCCATCCCACGTGCCGCAGGCGCTCGATGAACCTGCATTCGAGAGAACGACTCCCGGAGAGAGCCCAGTCCAGGAGAGCCGAGAAGCCATTCCGTGCCCGATTGCCCGCCTGCCTCGGGCACGGGCGCTCGGCCGCTCGTGGGCTCAGGGAATGGGAATGCGCGCGGCTCGCACGAGCGCCCTCGCCAGCTGTCCGAGGAGGTCCGTGCCCGCGCGCGCGTCGAAGCCGAGGAACATGGGCGAGGCGTTGAGCTCGAGGAAGCGCAGCGTGCCCCGTGCGTCGCGCTTGAGGTCCATCCCCGTCCAGCGCAGCCCCACCACCTCCGCGGCCCGGAGGCACTGGCGCGCCACCTCGGGTGGCAGCTCGAAGGACTCGATGCGCTCCTCGTTCTGCCGGAAGTCGAGCGCGCGCGAGATGATGCGCAGGCTGGCGATGATCTCCCCGTCGAGCACGTAGACGCGCACGTCCTCGCCGGGCATCAACTCCTGGAAGGTGACGGGCGCGGCTTCCAGCGCCTCCAGCCGTGCGCCGGTGAGATCCTCGGGCCCCAGCTCCAGCGTGGCCGCGCCCCCCTCGACGGGCTTGTAGGCCACGCGCCGGCCCGCGGCGAACCGGCGTACCGCCTCCGGATCATTCGTCCAGAGTGTCTCTGGCACCGGCAGCCCCGCGTCCGCCAGGAGCGCGAGCTGCACCGGCTTGGGCGTGCGCCAGTCCGAGGCGAGCGGGTTGTAGAGCGGCACACCCATGGCCTCCCAGCGCCCCACCAGCCCGCGCAGCAGCGTGGTCTTCTCCCGGAAGGCCACGAGCGTGGTGCGCCAGTCGTCGTCCATCGCCTCCCGCGCGTCCACGCCGAAGGTGAGCGGATGGGCGTGGTAGCTGCGCAGGTAGATGGACCCGGGCCGCTCGAGCCGCCGCCCATCCAGGATGATGCCGTCGAGGCCCTCCGTCAGCGACAGGCGCGTCTCCTGCGGGAAGGTGAGGGTGTCCACCACGAGGGCCTCGACTCCCTCCTGCTCGACCCGGCGCGCCAGCTCGGAGATGTGAGCGTCGTCGCGGGAGCCCACGAAGAGCACGGGCCGGGCGGGTGAGCGGGTCGTCATGGTGCGTGTGCTCCGTCGTGGTGGGGCTCGCTGGAGGAGGCCCGGGGCGTGAGGGTGTCGAGCAGGGCAGGTGGGTCGAGCCACACGGCGACATGGGCCAGCGGCGCCTCGCAGCGGCGGCCATCGAGGAAGAGCGTGGGCAGGCCCCGGGCATGGCGCTGCTTGAGCGCCGCGGCCGCGCGCACCCGGTCCCGGGCGCTCTCCCGTACGGCCCTGAGTGTTCCGGCTTCCTGTCCGGCATCGGCCGCCACGAGGGCCAGGGGATCCCCGGCGTTCCGCAGGCGCGCGGAGTCCCGTTTCGCCGCGCGGAAGAGCTGGAGGAAGACCTCGCCTCCCCAGGCCACGCCGGCCGCCGCGAGCGCCTCGCATGCCGCCTGGTCTCCCGGGTCATCTGGATCCATGGGCGCGAGTGCCACGTGTGCGCGCACCTGCGTTCCCCGCCGAGTCACCAGCGCCTCCAGCTCCTCGAGGACGGGGCCGCAGTGGCTGCATGCGGGGTGCGCCAGGACGACGAGCACGTGCGGTGCGTCCGGCTCTCCCAGCCGGGGACCGAGGGCTTCTCCGTCCAGGTTCAGCCGTGGCTCCTGGGAGAGCTGGGCGAGCGTCGCCAGCGGAGAGCGCAGCAGGCGCGTGTGCTCGCGGAGGAGGGACTCGCCCTCGCCGCCCCGGGAGAGCAGGGGCACCGCCGAGGACAGCACCAGCCCGAGCAGGAGCACCAGCAACAGCGCGGCGGGGAGCAGCCCCGGAGGCGGTGTGGGCCCGTGCGGCAGGACTCCCAGGAGGAAGACGGCCGCGCCGCCAAGGTCCACCGCGTGCACCATCATGCAGAGCGTGCAGAAGCGCCGCATCCGCACCTGCGCCACGACCAGGAGCAGGGAGAGGGGCAGGGTGGGGAGGAAGGCCGCTCCCGTGAGCCACGCCTGCACGGGGCCTCCGCCGAGCGGAGCGGTGCACAGCACCAGCAACAGGGCTCCGAAGAAGGCGGTGCCCAGCCCGGCCAGTGGCACTCCGGCGGGACTCGCCCAGGCGGAGAGCAGCACGCTCTCGCAGTCCAGCGGTCCACCACCTCCGCACAGGCGCGAGGCCTTGCCACCTCGGGTCCACGAGAGCGCCGCCAGGGACGCCGTGAGTCCCACTCCACAGAGCAGGGCCAGCAGCGCGGTGGGCAGCCGGAGCCCGGAAGGTTGGGCGAGCACGGCCAGCACGAGCAGCACGCCCACCAGCGCGGCCAGGGCCCCACGCATCCAGGGCGAGGCGGACGGGCCGGCGAGGGCCGTCTTCAGCTTCCACTCCCGGAGGAGCAGCTCCCGCGCGCGGTGACGGAGATAGCCCGGCTCGGGCTCGCCCTCGCCGCCGTACTCCAGGAAGACCACGACGCCCGACCAGAGGGCCGAGAGCGTGTCCCGATCCATCTCCCGGCTGCCCCGCCGGCTGTCCCAGATGCGGAAGCCGCCCGGCGTGTCCTCGGAAGGCGGGATGACCGCTTCGAGCAGGCCGAAGCCCCCCTGGGGTCCGGACTGGAAGTGGAGGATGGCGGGCAGCTCGTCCGCATCCAGGGCATCGAGGGTCTCCAGGTCTCCCTGGCCGGCCGTGACGTCCAGCCCCAGCGCGGGAGCCTCCTGCGCCAGGGCCAACAGGGTGCCCGGTTGCGCATGGCGCGCGAGGACCTCTCGCACGTGGGTTCGCGAGTAGCGCAGGCCCAGGCGCCGGGCCACCTCGGCGAGGACCTCCGCCGGGTCATCGCTGGGGACGTCGGGATCTCGAAGCATCGGGATGCACGCCGGAAGGGCGCGCTTCCCGGAGATAAGGCGGGGGGCGGGTTCGTGACGCCGGTAGGCCGCTGGCACGAGCACCAATGAACAGAGCCGGCTCCCGGGCGATGAAGAGTGGGCAGGGGGAATGTCCTCCAGCCTTCACGAATACCCGGGCACGTCCTCCGGGAAGATGCCCCGCTCCATCAGCGAGGCTCCCTGCCTTCGGGGCGAGCCCGCCGCCTCGGTCCGGGCCATGAGAAGCTCCATCGCGGCCATGCGCGCTCCATAAGGCTGTTCTCGCGAGGCTCGGAGGTTCTCCTGGAGGTCGTCCCGCAACTCCGCTGCGGTCGCGTACCTCTCGTCGGGGTTGACGCGCAGCGCCTTGTGGACGAGGCGCTTCACAGGCGCCGACACCCCCTGGAGGGCCTCTTCCACGTGCTCGGGACGCAAGGCCGCGGCCAGTGCCTTCAGGTGTTCGGGCCTGGCCCAGCTCGGCCGCTCCGCGCGCACCGTGCTCCGTGGGAGGGTGCGCCTCGCCGGCAGGCCGGCCGCTGCCTGCAAGGAGGTCAGCCCATAGAGGCAGTTTCCGGTCAGCGCCTCCAGCAACACCAGGCCCAGCGAGAAGACATCCCAGCGGGCGTCCGGCACGGCCGTGCGGAGATGTGCCAGGCGCTCCGGCGCGGCGTACTCGAGCTCGCCCCGCAGCAGCCCCCCGGGGGTCGGTACCCGCTGGGGCAGCAGTGAATACGCCGATGCGAAGTCTCCCAGCTTCACCGTTCCCTCCCACCCGATACGAATCCCACAGGGGTTGAGCGCGCGGTGGACGAGCCCCAGCGGCTGGCCTTCCTCATCCGTCGCGGCGTGGAGGTGGTGCAGCGCCTCGGCCACCGCACCGGCGACGTAGAGGCAGAAGGGCTCGGACATCCACCGGTCTTCCCGCAGCACACTGAAGCTGATGACCGTCCCCAGGGAGCAGCCATCCACATGCTCCTTGAGGAGGAACGTCTCGTCCCCCGCCGTGTGCAGTCCGAGGACGCGCTCGATGGCCGGGTGCACGAGCCGCGAGGCCATCCGCACCTGCTCCTCCAGCCGTTGGTGTGCCGGGGCGGGCGCTCCGTGCGGCAACAGCTCCGCCTCCAGGGGCTCGCCCACGTGCCCGTGGCTGCGCGGACGGACCAGGTAGTGCTCCAGCCCGTTCGGGGTGGAGCCCATCCGCCAGACGACGAGGTAGTCCGTGCCCTGGTGTGAGAAGAGGACATGCTTCGTGGCCTCCTTGCCCCGGACGGTCTGCCTGCGGAAACCCGAACCCATGCGCGCAACGCTCCTGCCTCCGGTGGAAGGCGGCTCCTTCCCGGACGCTGGGTGGACGCCGCTGTCTGGAGGCGGGGCGGACTGTACTTTCGAAGTCCAGCGGCGGATAAGGACGTGCGGGGTTTGCTGCCTGGAGCTTCGCGCTGTAAATCGGGGCGCGCGTTGCAAAAGCGTTTACAGCGCGGGGCGCGCGCTCATTTGTCATGTGCTGCTCCGTTTATTGGCGCAGGGAGGGGTCAACCCTCTTGCGCGGACCGTGTGTCCGGTATGCACGTCCAAGGTTCTCCGGGGCGGCGTCCGCATTTGAATCCCTTTTCACAGGCTGAGGCGTCCTCGGGAGTACAAGACTTGCGGCATCGGTATAGATGGCAGACCGTCCCTTCGGGACAAGTAGGAGCATCTTGGGTGCCGCAGGGTTGCAGGCAGTCCATCCACACCGTGTGCGCATGCTTGGGGGACTCATGGATGGAGCAGACCTGTCCCTGGGGACAGGTGTTCCGTTGGCAGTCCTGTCCGAGAACCTCTGCGCAGACGGAGATGCGCCCGCCTCTGGAGACGCACCGCTGACCCTCGGGGCAGTTGCGCCCCTCACACGTCGGTTGGCAGGAGGGGCCCGATGGATCATCTTCGCAGAAGGAGCCTTCGGGGCAGGTCGAGGCGTCTTCCAACCGGCACGGACGACCGCACCGGCTCCGGCAGAGCAAGCCCCGCTCGCAACCATCCTCGCGTTCGCGGGGGAGCATCTCGCATACCTCTCCTTCCTTGCGGACTCCCACGACCGAGCAGGTGCGGAGTTGATCCCGCTCGTTGTTGGCGGCCCAGGTCTGGCAGGTGAATCCCTCCGGGCAGTGCTGCTCTGTCATGCACGTGCTGTCCGCGCAGTAACTGTGCTGCACCAGCATGTTGAAGAAGCAGCGGAGGGGTTGTTCGCAATCCGCGTCCGTGCGGCACTCCTGCTTGTAGGTGAGCAGGCTTTGACGCTCGCCGGGCGTGAGCATGGGAATGAGGCCTGGCTGCGCGGGTGACGACACCCTGTCATCTCCGGGTCCATGGCCGTACAGGAACAGCAACCACACCAGTGGTAGAGGCAGCAGAAGACCGAGCAGTGCGGCCAGTCGAGTACGCCATGTCATGGTTCAGAGAAGTAGGGAGCGACAAGGTCCATGCTCAATTTTCTTCAGGGAGGCCCGGAACACACGCCCAGGGCTGGCTGGGATGGTTGCGACCGCAGGAGAAATCGGGTCCGCAGGCCGAGGAGTTTTCGGGGTCGCATGTCTTGCGGCACTGGAAGAGGAAGCAGGCTGTCCCCTCAGGACAGGGCGGTCTGCTCCCACCACAACCCTGGAGGCATTCCATCCAGATATGGCCCGGAGTGCTCGGATACGTGTTTCGAATGCACTTCAATCCCTGGGGGCAGGGGGCTTTCTCGCAGTCGTATCCATGGACTGCCATGCAGACAGACGCGTGTTCTCCTAATAGCTGAACACACCGTTGGCCAGCTGGGCAGGGACGGCCTTCACATGTGGGGAGGCAGGAAGAGCTTATTTTCCCCGTATGACAGAAGGAGGCTTCCGGGCAGCTGTCGGGCGGGTCTGCCCGGCATGGGCGACCGCAGAACCCTTGACAAACAAGACTTTTGATGCAGCCGTCCTCGCGGTCCGAAGGCAACCTCATGCACAGTTCTCCCTCCTTGCGCGTGCCGATCAGGGAACAGACTCCGATCAGATCCTTGCCATTCTCAACGGACCACGGAATGCAGGTGGAGCCCTGCGGGCAATGTTCGTCCGCTGTGCATAGACTGTCGGTGCAGTGGTGACGCTGTGTCGGCGCGTCGTAGGAGCAGCGGAGTGGAGGGTCGCAGTCCGTGTCCGTGCGGCAGTCATGGGCGTAGGTGAGCAGGGACAGACGCTCCTCTCGCGATAGCATGGGGACGAGACTCCTGCCCTGGGGCAACTCCATCCGCGCACCGGGTTCGGGTCTGGACATGGCGATAGAGAGCAGCCACACCAGGGGCAAGGGAATGAGGAGCACCAGCACCGCGGGCAGCACCATGCGCCATTTCATGGATTTCGTGGGGTGTGGCGAACTCGGTGGAGGCTCCCATCGGCGGGAAGGGCTGTGTCAATCCTCACCCTCGGTCCGGTGGTCGGGTCTACAAAGCCACCTGTCATCAGGCTGCCGCTTACAGCTGTAACCCGGTTCGCAGGTCGTGGAAACGCCAGGAGTGCAAGTCTTCCGGCACCGGTACAACTCGCAGACGGTTCCTTCAGGGCACGGTGTATCATCCTCCGTGGGGCCACAGGTGTGCGCGCAGCCCATCCATACCTCGTCCGCCGGCTGGGGATATTCACTGAACGTACAAACCTGTCCCTCTGGGCAGGGGGTCTGCTTGCAGTTCTGCCCATGCACCGTGGCGCAGATGGAGACACGTCCGCCCACGGAGACGCATTGCTGGCCCTCGGGACAGGTGCGTCCCTCGCACGTGGGCTGGCAGGCGGCACCCACGGCCGCGGGATGCTCCTCGCAGAAGTAGCCTTCCGGGCAACTCCTGGGGTCGTCCACCTGGCATGGACGGCCGCACCGGAAATGACAAAACAGGCCTCGCTCACATCCGTATTGGAGCTCGCGGGTGAACATGGCGCACACCTCTCCCTCCTTGCGCTTTCCCACCAACGAACAAGCCTTGAGCAGATCATTGCCATTCCTGGCTTTATAGGTCTGGCAAGTGAATCCATCCTGGCACTGCTGGTCCGTCATGCACCGGCTGTCCACGCAGTAGCTGTCCTGGGTCACCATACTGAAGAAGCAGCGGAGCCGCGGATCACAGTCCGCGTCCGTGCTGCACTCCCGGCCATAGGTGAGCACGTTCTGCCGCTCCACGTCGGTGAGCATGGGAATGACATCCGGTTGCTGAGCGCGTGGCCTGCCCAGGTGAGGGCCAGGTAAGGAGGTGAAAAGCAGCCACAGCAGCGGCAAGGGCAGTAGAAGACCGAGCAGTGCAGCCAGTCGAGTGCGACATGTCATGGTTGGAATGGAATAGGGCAGTGCAACGCCCTGCGTTCAAGTCTTGGAGCCCGGAAGGCACACCCAGGGCTGACTGGGGTGTTTGCGGCCACAATGGAAAGCGGGTCCGCAAGTCGTGGGGTTTTCGGGGTCACACGACTTGCGGCATTGAAAGAGGAAGCAGGCCGTTCCGTCAGGGCAGGGAGGCTGGCTCGTGCCACAACCCTGCAGACATTCCATCCACATGTGACCCGGAGTGCGCGGATTGGCGTTGAGTGTGCAGTGCTGGCCCTGCGGACAGGGGGTTTGCTCGCAATCTTGTCCATGAATCGTCATGCAGACAGACCCCTGTCCTGCCATCAACCCGATACAGCGCTGGTCCGCCGGACAGGGACGGTCTTCACAGGTGGGCATGCAGTAGGAACCTTCTTCGTCGGAACGGCAATAGTACCCCTTCGGGCAACTGGCGGACTCGTCCACCCGGCATGGGCGACCGCAGAACCCATGGCAGAAGAGGCCCTTGGCACAGCCGTCCTTCGGGCTTTCAGGCAGGCGTTCGCAGAGTTCCCCCTCCTTGCGCACGCCGGTGAGCGAGCAGATACCGATCAGGTCCTTGTCATTTTCAACGGACCAGGGGATGCAGGTGAAGCCTTGTGGGCAATGTTCATCCCCCGTGCACAAACTGTCCGTGCAGTGGTAGCGGCTTGTCGGTACGTCGTAGGCGCAGCGGAGTGGAGGATCGCAGTCCGCGTCCGTGCGACAGTCATGCGCATAGGTGGTCAGGCGCATGCGCTCCTCATGAGAGAGTACGGGGATGAGCGCCCTACCCGGGGGCAGCGTCATCTGCGCACTGGACCCATGCCCGGACATGGCGATGTAGACCAACCAGACAAGGGGCAGAGGCATAAGGAGAACGAGTAAGGTGGACACTACTTTGCGCCATTTCATGCGCCATTCCTGTTAATCCCTGGGTTTACATACGTCAGGACATCTCTTTTGTTGCGAGGGCAGTCTGCTCCAGTAGTCTTCACCGCATTTGTCCATCCATTCTTCATTGCTCAGCGGGCAGTGCTTGAAGCGATTCACCATGTCCCTGTGGAGGGCCATGGGGATGGTGCCGTCCGGTCCGAAGGCCGTGCAACTCGTCAGCATGGAAAGCAGGAACAGCAAAGGTCTCTTTGGCATGGGGCCTCCCTGTGTTCACCCAGGGTATCACCGGGTCTGATCCTCCCATGAACCAGTCGGATGTGAGCCGTCTCACGGGAAGGACACACCGCCAAAGGTGACGGGCCTCGTCCGGCCCTCCTCCCAGAGCTCCAGCAGGAAGTCGCCTCGCGCTTCCGATTCCGGCATCTCCGCCTCCACCACCACGCGCTGCTTGCGCGGGCCGGGAAGGACCGGTGCCTCCTGCCACACCGTGGCGCTCCACCGGACGCCACTCCCGGACACCAGCTCCGCGCCCGCCGCCAACCACGGGAGCGTGCTCGCATTGCTCAGCCATAGCTCCATGGCCACGCGTACCTTCCTGGGTTGCACTTCAGGGTTCCCCCTGTCCGGGCTGGTGGCGCGGTAGCTGATGGGCTCCCACGCCGTGAGCTGCTCTCCGGCGAGCCGGGTGAGGGCGTCGACGAACTCACGGGTGACCACGCCCTCCGCGTTCATCAGCCTGGAGACGAGCAGGCCCATGAGGCCCGACAGCTTCTTGCGCTCCGCGAGCTCCGCCTGACACTGCCGCGCCTTCTCGCGTTCCTCCCGCGCCTGCTCCCGGCCACTCTCCATGGAGCGCGGGCGGTACACTTCCACATGGTGCTCGGCCTGGGCTGGGGGCACCACCACCAGGAGGAACTCCACTTGCGCTGGCACCTGGCCGTCCAGGAAGCGCACCGGCATGTGCAGCCGCTGCCCTGGCTTCAGCGCACGCGAGGCCATGAGCAGCAGGGAGTCGCCTGTCACTGTCACCCGCCGGAAGTGCTCGCGCTCCTCCAGTCCGACGAGCTGCACCGGCACGTCGAAGAACAGGTTGAGGGGGGTATTGGGGCCGATGCGTACCTCGTATTCCCGCTCGGGCGCGTCCACCGACAGCATCAATTGGCGCCCCCCTCCCGCTTCCGTGGTGGCGGGGCTGGATTGGGCAGCGGCGGGAACGCTCGCCAGGAGCGCGAGCACGGCGAGGGCGGCGGGCAGGGCAGGCATGAAGGGGAGAGAACCTCCAGAGTGAGCCAGTATACCAGTTACTTCCGCCGTTGGCCTCGCTGTGTTCGGGCGCGCCTTGTCCAGGTGGATTCACCGCGCTGCGGCTATTCGAAGCGGCGTACGGGTATCACCGCCGCGAAGGAGGTGATGCGGGGCAGTTCCGGTCCGGGGCCCTCTCCCCGAATCGGTACGCCCGGCTTGTCCCGGTGCATGAATTGGAAGCAGACGGGGAAGGTGTCTCCCCGGGGCGTCCTGGCCTCGGTGAGGCGGCCGTATACGCGATCCTTCCCGATGATGAGTTGGCCCGAGAGCGCCGAGCCCGCTTCCAGCTTCCCCTTGTCGTCCATGGTCACCACGGTGACGGGGCCCCCGCGCACGGTGATCATGCTCTGCCCCAGGTTGGGGGCGGTGAGGGCGGTGCCGATGGGGTACCCCGGCTCGAAGACGCCCAGCTCCTCCATGGCCTTCACCGCCCCGGCCGGGCACTCCACGGGCGGGGGCGGTGGGCGCACCTGGGCGCCGGGGCAGCCGGAGAGCAGGGTGCACACGGCGGCCATGCCCGCGGCCATGGGGCCCGTGGCTGGCGCCTGCTGCTTCTGTCGGGACGGAGGAGGGGCACTGCGTGCGGTCTTCACGCGCTGGCTGTCCTTTGCGAGCGTCGCGCTGGCGACGGGCGCGGGGGTGGTGGCCCCGGAGGGCGCCGCGCCGCCATCACCTTCCGGCCCCTTCCTCGGGGGCGCCACTTCCTGGCCCGCCGGCTCCCACCCGACCGGAAAAAACTCTTCGGGTAGGGCCGCTCGCGGTGTCCCCTCGCGTGGGATGGAGGGCGCCCCCGTGAAGAGGAACAGGGACAGCCATGCCGCCGCGAGGAGCACGAGTCCGCCCGCGAGCACCGCGCCCCGGTGGCCGCGCCGTGGACGCTGCCCGGCCACGGCGGGCGGCTCGTCCTTCGTGGCGGGTGCCTCACCGGGCTCGCGCAGCGGCACCTTCCACGTCTCGTCCGCCCCGCGCTTCACCTCCATCAGCGCCGCGTCCAGCGCCTGGGTGTCCGGGTAGCGCGCGTGCGGCTCCTTCTCCAGCAACCGCAGGCACAGCCCGCTCATCGCCTGGGGCACGCGTGGGTTGCGCACGTGCGGCGGCTCGGGTGCCTCGTGGAGAATCGCCCGCTCCAGCTCCGCCGCGTTGTGCCCCTGGAAGGGGTAGCTGGCCGTCAGCAGCCGGTAGGTCATCACCCCCAGCGACCACAGGTCATCCAGCCCACTGGCCTCGTGGTGCTCGCGCTCTCCGCGGTTGAAGCGCACCACCTCGGGGCTGAGGTACTCGCGGCACCCGGGCACCTCCGGCCCCGTGGCGCGCGGCGCCCCCGGAAAGGTCGCCACGCCAAAGTCCACCAGCAGCGCGCGCCCGTCCGTCTCGCGCACCAGCACGTTGTCACCCCTCACGTCGCGGTGCACGACTCCCGCCCCGTGGGCCGCCCCCAGCTCTCGCGCCAGGTCCAGCAACACCTCCACCACCTCCAGGGCCGTGCGGTGGGGGTGCAGGGCCCAGGTGTACAGCTCCTGGCCGGGCACGTAGTCCATGACGATGAACTGGAAGAGCGGCTGCTCGGCCGGCCACACGCCATGGCCCCGCAGGCCCACGCCGCCCACCGTCTCCATGCGCACCATGGCGCCCAGCTCCCGCAGCGCCCACTGCGCCGCCCGCGGAAGGGAGGTGAACTTGACGGCGTACGGCCGGCCTTCCCGCCGGGCCAGGTACACGGTGCCATAGCCGCCCTGGCCGAGGACTCGCTCCAGGACGAGCCCCTCCACCTCGGTCCCCAGCGGGGGCAGCGCGGCGAGCAGGGCCGCGTCGCTCTCCGCCTCCAGCCCCCGCAGCCGCGCCAGCTCGCGCCGCCTGTCCGTCACCCCTCGCGCCCGCGTGCCTCCAGGCTGGGGGGTGCCCGCCCCGGGCTCGTTCATGTGCACCACCTTTCAGGTGGGTCACCGTAACATGACCGCCGCCATCCGGTGGGCCCGCGCCCATGAGCTCAGGCGCGTTGAGCTCGCTTCCTGGCGGGGGCCGTCTTCGCCGCGGCCTTCTTCACAGGAGCCTTCTTCGTCGCGGTCTTCTTCGCCGCGGCCGGCGCGGACTTCCGGGCCGGTGCGCTCCGGGTCCTGGTGGGCGCGGCCTCCGTCTTGGGTGCTCCCGCCGCACCGCCCAGCTGTGCCACGAGCTTCTTGGGCGCCACCGCCCGGTAGCTCTCGTCCAGCCACTTGCGCAGCATGTCGAGCGGCGGCGTGTCACGCGCACCGAAGCTGGCGGACACCCAGCCGCTCTTGCCCAGGCCGTACCCCGTCGGCTGAACGAACGGCAGCATCAGCGCCGCGCCGTTCGACTGCGGCAGCTTCATGGACATCGACAGGCCCTCGCCCGTCAGCGACAGGAAGACGAAGGCCTTCCCCTTCACCTTGAGCGTCCGGTGCCCCCACGGGAAGTCCTCGGTCACCTCGGGGTAGCCCATACCCGCTTCGCGCAGGGCCAGCTCGAAGGGCTCGAGTCGCTTCATCTCGGGGGGAACCGGCGTCATCGTCATGGAGTGCGTCTCCTCGTGGGGCCCTCAGATATATCCCACGCGGACACGCCTTTACTTCTTCGGCTTCAGCAGCGTGAGCACCTGGGTGAACGTCCTGTCACCGTTGGGGGTGGTGGTCAGCACGCCGCTCGCCCCTTCGTAGGTGCCCGTGCCTCCGATGATCGGAATCCGCGACGTGCCCGTCTCGGCTTCCCGGCCCGCCACCGTGATGGTTCCGTCGGCCATCGTCAGCGTCCACTGGCACTCGCTGAACTGCCCGGGCAGCGTCCGGACGCAGTAGCCACTGTTGCTCCCGATCGTCTCCTTCGCCTCGTTCAACAACGGCTGGTCGAACACGAACATGTCGCCCGGCGAGTCTCCCGGCGGACCCAGATCCACCGGCGTGGCGATGCCGCTGCGGGCATCGGCGATGGTGTTCAGCGTCCACGCTTCCTCCGCGGGCGCGTTGTTGACACAGCTCAGCATCGGCGCCGCGGTCAGGACCGCCATGAGGATGGTCTTGCGCATTCTCTTCCCCTCCTTGGGTGGGCTCGCTCTGGAGCCAACCCGCGCACCTAGCTTCCGGAGGGCATCAGGGCAAATTCCTCGGCCCGCTACTGGGGGCGTTGCTGCGTCTCGCTGTCGCTGGTGCGCACTCCCGCCGGCGCCGTCGTGGGCGGCGGCGTGGCCCCGGTGCCCTGCGGCTGCGGCGGGGGCGTTGCCTGCTGGCCCTCGGGAGCCGGAGGGGGAAGGCCCGTTCCGGACGGGGTGGGGGAGGAGCCGGACTCGGCCAGGCTGGCGTCCACCGCCCTCAGGGCCTTCTCCAGCGCCTGGGCCGCCGGGCCCACCACGGTGAGCATCTGGTTGGCCCGCTGCGTGTTCCGGTTGCGGCTCTCCGACGCCAGCTTCAGCTGCGTCAGCGCCTCCGTCACGTCCCGCCGCGCCTCCTCCAGCTTCTGCCGCGCCTGGAAGAAGGCCACGTCCGCCTTCATCGTCTCCAGCGTGCGGCGCTGCTCCTCCGTCAGCCCGGACAGCAGCTCCGCCCGACGCAGGAAGTAGAGTCCCTTCTCCAGCACCGCCGGCTCGTCCGACTGCACCCGCGGCCGGGCCAGCCCCTCCAGTATCGGGAAGAGGGCCCGGTCCAGCTCGTCCCGCTCGGTGAAGCGCTGCTCCAGCAGCCCCGAGACGTCCCGGCCCTCGGTGGGCAGGGGGGCGTAGGCGTCCGCCAGCCGCGCGTCACCTGGCCGGTAGGGTGCCGCCCCCGTGGGCAGCATCCGCCCCTTCATCACCACCAGTTGCCCGTTCTCCTGGGCCAGGGTGAAGGTGCGCGCGTTGAGCTGCGAGAGCAGGAAGGCCACCGCCCCTCCCAGGCCCAGAATCAGGAGGGTGATGAGCAGCCGCGTGAAGGCGCTCGTGGCCCGGCGGCCGAAGCCCGGGCGGTTCTGCTGTGGGTTCATCATGGGATTCATGTCGCTTGCTCCCCGAACGTCCAGGCGGCGAGCCGATTTCCCGGCCCCAGTGCTTTCCTTGGGACAACCGTCTCCAGGGCTATACTCGGCCGGCCCTACTCATGCATCCCACATTCCGCCGCCTGGGGACCAGCGAGCTGTTGCCCCGGTACATCTTCGCGGAGAGCCTCTTCGCACGCCGTCGCGTGTTGGAGGTGGACGCGGTCGCCACCACCGGCGGCGAGAGCGCGCGCTTCCTCCTGGAGCGCGGCGCCCGCACCGTCGTGGCCTGTGACGCGGACCTCGCGGCCGTGGCGGCGGCCCAGAAGGCCCATGGCGGCGCCTCGCTGCGCTACCGCGCCAACATCTACGACGACCTCGAGCCCGGCAGCTTCGACCTGGTGCTCGTCGCCGACCTCGCCCCCTACGTGCGCGCCCCCACGCTCCTGGCCGAGCTGGCGCGGCTCGTCAGCCGTCAGGGCTACCTCATCGGCGGCCTGCGCAACACGGCCGGGCTCGCCCTCTGGCAGCTCATGGATACGGAGGAGGGCGTGCCGCCCACGTACGGGCAGCTGCTCGATGCGCTCTCCCCTCACTTCCCGAACGTGGAGGTCGCCACGCAGGCGCCCGTGCTGGGCTACCAGCTCGCCTTCGAGAAGGGCGATGGCCTCCAGGTGGACGGCTCCCTCATCCGGGGCAGCGAGGCCGCCTACTACGTGGTGATGGCCGGCGCCGAGCCCGCCCGCATCGTGGACCCCACCTGGGTGCAGCTGCCTCCCGAGCCGCTCGCCTTCACCCGCGGCAAGCTGGACGAGGTGGCCCAGCGCTCCAAGGGGTGGGAGGAGCGCACCGGCCGCCTCAAGGAGTCCCTCACCCGGCTGCGCGCGGAGCTGACCGACCGCGAGAACGAGGTGACGCAGCTCAAGCCCGCCCTGGAGCTGGCCCGCGACGAGGTGGCCCGCCTCACCGCCCAGCTGGAGCAGGCGCGCGGCACCCCGGAGACGACGCGCGAGCGCGATGAGCTGTCCTCCCGCCTGCGCCGCACCGAGCTGGAGCTGCAGGTGGCCCTGGAGCGCGTGGCCGACGCGGACCGGCGGCTCGGGCAGCAGCGGCTGGAGCTGGAAGCCGCGGAGCGCGCCCGGAAGGAGGCCGAGGTCCAGACCCTGGGCTCCCAGGAGACGCTGCGGCTGGAGCGCGCCCGCCGCGAGGAGCTGAACACCACCCTGGAGGAGTCGCGCGAGCGCCTCACCCAGGCCTATGCCCAGCTGCGCGAGCTGCAGGACGAGCTGGCCGGGTTGCGCGTCGAGCGCGAGAAGGATCGGCTCTCGGCGGAGCGCGCGCGGGAGCAGGCCGAGGAGCTGCGGCGGCAGGTGGAGGCGGCCCGTGAGCGCGAGCTGCGTCTGGCCGAGCAATATTCGACGTCGCTCGCCGCGGTGGAGCTGCTCAAGTCGGATGTGGCCAGGGCCGAGCAGGCCCGCCAGACGTCCGATTCGCTGCTGCGCTCGCGTGACGCGGACCTGGCGCGCCTGACGCGCGAGGTGGAGGACGGCTCCCGGCGCGTGTCGGCGGCGGAGGCGGCCCGGCGCGACGCGGAAGTGAGCCTGACGGCCCGCGAGGCCGAGTGGCGCGGACTGGAGACGGAGCTCACGGCGGCACGCGCCGAGCTGGAGCGGCTCACGGCCGAGGTGGAGGCCCGGACTCGCGCCGAGGAGAACGTGCGCGCGGCGGCGGCCCGGCTCGAGCAGGAACTGCACGAGGCCCGGGGCAGCCTGGAGTCGCTCGAGGAGGAGCGGGTCCGGTCCGCGGCCGAGCTGGAGGAGACCATCGAGGAGGAGCGCCAGCGCGCGGAGACGCGGGTGGCGCAGGAGCGGGCGCGGACGGAGCAGGCCGAGGCGGAGGCCGCCCGCGAGAAGGCCGCTCGCGAGGAACAGGAGTCGCGCGCCGAGGGGCTCGAGAACCAGGTGCGCGTGGAGGCCGCCGCGCGGGAGGAGGCCTCGCGGGCCCTCGCCGGGCTGGAGGCCCAGCGCCAGCAGTGGGCCGATGAGCGCGGCGCTCTCCGTCGGCGCGTGGTGGAGGCCGAGGCGACGCTCTCCGAGCTGGAGCGGGTGCGCTCCTCGGACGTGGAGTCGATCACCCGGCTCGACGCGGCGCTGAAGGCGACGCAGGGCTCCATCACGGCGGAGCAGCAGGCGCGGGCGAAGGCCGAAGAGGAGCGCGAGCAGGCGCTGGCCGAGCTGGAGCTGGAGCGCGAGGGCAGGGCGCGGCTGGAGGAGGCCACTGCCCAGGCCCAGGCCCGGCTGGAGGCGGAGCACCAGCGGCTCGAGGAGACGCGCGAGGCGCTCTCGAGTGTCCGTGCCGAGCTGAAGTCGGAGCGGCAGCAGCGCGTCCAGGTGGAGGAGGAGCGCACGCGGCTCCAGGCCGGGCTCGAGGAGGAGCGCCAGCAGCGGGCCCGCGCGGAGGAGGCCCTCGCCGAGGTGCAGTCCGGGCTCGACGCCGAGCGGCAGGGGAGCACCGGGCTCGCGTCCGAGCTGGCGGAGGTGCAGTCCGGGCTCGAGGTGGAGCGGCAGCAGCGGATTCTGGTGGAGGAGTCCCTGGCGCAGGCGCGGGCCGAGCTCAAGGCGGAGCGTCAGCGCGGCACCGCCCTGGAGTCCGAGCTGGCCCTGGCCCGGGCCGGGCTCGAGTCCGCGTGGCAGGCGCATGGCGCGTCGAAGGAGTCCACCACGCGGGTGCTCGCCGAGCTCGAGGAGGAGCGGCGGCAGCTCACGGCCGTCCGGGCCGAGCTGGAGGCGGAGCGCGCGAACAGGACGCGCACCGAGGAGTCGCTGGAGCTCGCCTGGACGCAGCTGGAAGCCGAGCGGCGGCAGCTCACCGAGGCCGAGGTGTCGCGCGCGTCCGAGCGCGAGAAGGCGGAGGCGCTCCTGGCCCAGGTGCGCGCCGGGCTCGAGGTGGAGCGGGACGCGCTGCGCCTGGATCTGGATCGCGCTCGCGAGCTGTCCGAGGCGTCCCTCGAGGAGACGCGGCGCAAGCTGGAGGAGGAGCGCGCCGGACGCGAGGCCCTGGCGCAGTCGCTGTCCGAGGCGCGCTCGGACCTGGAGTCCGCCCGGGCGGGCGCGGACGAGCGCGAGCGGGCCCGGCTCGAGGCGCTGGAGGAGGCCCGGCGGGACTCCGCGGCGCTCCGGGCCACCCTGGAGGAGGAGCGCGCGAGCCTGGCGGCCGTGAAGGAGTCGCTCGCGGAGGCCCGGGCACGCGAGGAGGCCATCTCCACCGAGCGCGACACCCGCAAGCGCGACGCGCTGGAAGTGCGGATGGAGCTGGAGGGACTCCGGGACGACCTCGCGAAGAAGGACCAGGAGCTGGAGGCGCTGCGGGCCCAGGTGGCGCAGCTCGACATGACCCGCTTCCAGGCACATCAGGCCTCCATGGCGCTCCAGCAGGCGCACCAGGGCCTGCGAGACCGGGACATGCACATCGCGCACCTCCAGAAGGAGGTGGCCGACGTCCGGACGCGGCTCGCCGCCGAGCACGAGCAGATGGAGCTGGTCACCCTGCAGCTCGAGTCGGCGCGGCGCATCGCGGGCAAGGCGCCCTCGCTGGAGACGGCCCTGGAGGAGGAGCGCGCGGAGCTCGGGAGTGTCCGCGAGGCGCTGGAGACGGCGCGCGGCGGGCTGGAGACGGCCCGGGCGGAGCTGGAGACCCTTCGCGCCGAGCTGGCCCGCTCCCAGGAGGAGCGCGAGGCGGAGCGGGAGCGGGTGGCCGAGGCGCGGGGCTCGGCGGACGCGTTGGAGACGCGGCTGGCGGAGGCCCGGGGCGAGCTGGAGGCCGCGAAGGCGAAGCAGGCCGGGCTGGAGTCGCGGGCGGAGGAGGCGGAGCGGCGGCTCCGGGAGCGCGAGGGCTCCACGCAGGCCATCCAGGAGCAGTTCGCCAAGCTGGAGATGGAGAAGGGCACGCTCGTCTCCGAGCGCGAGCGGCTCAACTCGGACCTCACGGTGGCCCGGGCGGCGCGCATCCGGCTGGAGGGCCGGGTGACGGCGCTGGAGGCGGCCTCCGCCGAGGCGGTGAAGTTCCTCGACGCCGAGCGCGCCGAGAAGGCGAGGGCGGCCCAGGCCCTGGCCGACCGCATCCAGATGCTGGAGACGGAGCGGGCCCAGATGCGCGAGCGCATCGAGCAGCTCCAGGCGCGCAAGCCGGTGTCGGACTCCGAGGCCATCCTGGAGATGTCCGAGGAGCTCGAGCAGCTGCAGGGCGAGTTCGACGCCCTGAAGTCCACCCTGGCCGAGCGCGAGCTGACGCTGGCCGAGCAGAAACGACGCTTGGAGGAGCAAGAGTCCGAGCTGGCCTCCCTGAAGCGCCTCTCGGCCCGCAAGGGAGCGGACACCGTGCAGGACATCTACGCTCGGGCCAACGCCGAGCTGAACGCGGTCAAGAATGAGTTGCTTCGCCGTCCGAAGGGGAGCACACCCCCTTCTGCGGCACCCGCGTCCACCCAGAAACCCGATGACCCGGGCTGAAGAGACCCGACGACCATGAGCACTACGGCAGAGTTCTTCTTCAAGTATCACGGCCTCGGCAATGACTTCATCGTGCTGGACTACCGGCAGGGTGGCCCGGACATCGACGCGAAGTCCTCCCAGTGGTTGTGCGACCGGCGCAGGGGGATTGGCGCGGACGGGGTGCTCAGCCTGCTGCCCTCGGAGACGGCCCTGGCGCGCATGGTGGTCCACAACGCCGATGGCAGCATCGCGGAGATGTGCGGCAATGGCCTGCGCTGTGCGGTGAAGTACCTGGTGGACCACTCCGGCGAGAAGCCCGAGCGCATCGAGGTGGAGACGGGCGCCGGCATCCTCACGTGTATGCCCGGGTACGGCACGGACGGCGTCGCCGAGGTGGAGATCTCCATGGGGCCCGCGCGGCTCATCGCCCCCAACCTGCCCTCGGGCGCCACCGGCCAGCCCTTCCTGGGCGAGGAGGTTCCCGGCCACGCCGGGCTGCGCGGCTACGCCATCAACATGGGCAACCCCCACCTCGTCCTGTTGGATCAGCCCCTGGAGGACGCCGCCCGGTTGGGCCCCGTGCTCGAGCGCCACCCGGACTTCCCGGAGCGCACCAACGTGGAGTTCGTGCGGTTGACGGAGGAGGGCATGGCCGCCGTGGTGTGGGAGCGGGGCTGTGGCCTGACCGAGGCCTGTGGCACCGGGGCGTGCGCGGCGGCCGTGGCGGCGGTGCTCGCCCGGCGGCTCCCGGCGGATGCCTGGCTGCGCGTCACGCTGCCGGGCGGGGACCTGCATATCCGGGTGCCCTCGGACCTGTCGGACGTGCGCCTCCGCGGGCCCGTCTCCTTCGTCTTCACGGGCGTTGTCCCGGATCTCCCGGGCCGGTAACCTCGCCGTCTCCCCCCTGCTCGTCGAGTCCTCCGCTGTGGCTGGCCCCATCCTCGTCGTCGATGACGACAACTTCTTCCGGCAGCTCGCTTCCGACATGCTCTCCCGGAAGGGCTACCTCGTCGTCCCCGCCGCCAACGCGGCCCAGGCCCTGGAAGCGGCCACGCACGAGGCCTTCGATCTGGTCATCACCGACGTGGTGATGCCCGAGATGGACGGCTTCGGTCTCACCACGAAGCTGCGCGAGCGCGACCCCGAGCAGGAGGTCATCCTCGTCACCCAGCGCACGGACGTGAAGGGCTCGGCCATGGCGCTGAGCGCCGGGGTGGCGGTGGTGCTCACCAAGCCCGTCGACGAGACGGACCTGTTGCTCGCCGTGGAGCGCGCCATGGAGCGCGTCCAGCTGCGCCGCGAGCGCTCCCAGCTCCAGACCGAGAACCTGGAGTTCGCCCGCTACCAGAACCTCCACCAGCGCTGCCTGGAGTTCCTCTCCCAGCCGGACCTCGAGTGGCTCCAGGAGCGGGTGGCCGGCGAGCTCGCCGCCGTCTGCGATGCGCAGAGCGCCGCCCTGTGGATCGCCGATGACCGGGGGCACCTCGTCCTGCGCGCCTACCGGGGCCTGCTGGACAAGCAGTTCCTCGCCGAGCGCATGAGCCCGGACGGGCCGCTCGGCAACCGTCTGCGCGAGGCCATGCCGTGGATCGCCCGCGACGAGCGCTCGCCGGTGCTCTACGTCCCCTTCGTCATCGCCGGGGAGATCATGGGCCTGGCGCAGCTGTCGGATCCGGTGGCCGGTGACTTCCGCTCCGAGCACGTGCGCTACGCCAAGATTCTGGGCGACTCGGCGGCGGTGGGCGTGAAGAACGGCCGGAGGATGCTGGCGCTGCAGCGGTTGGGCCTGAGAGACAGGGACACGGCCGCCTACAACCTCAGCTACTTCACGGACTACGCCTCCAAGGAGATCTACAAGGCGCGGCGCTACGGGCGGATGTTCTCGCTGCTGACGTTCAGCGTGGACAACCTGCCGCTGGTGCGCATGCGCCTGGGCGTGCCGGACGCGAAGCTGGCGGTGCGCGGCATCATCAAGGCGTTCGGGCGCATCGTCCGGGACTCGGACGTCATCGCCAAGGCGAGCGACCAGGAGTTCTACCTGCTGCTGCCGGAGACGGACTTCTTCGGCGCGATGATGTTCGTGCGGCGCGCGCTGGACGCGGTGCGCGCGGAGCCGGAGGCGCAGGAGGTGGAGTCGCGTCTGCCGCTGGCGCTGGTGGGCGGGGCGAGCACCTTCCCCAAGGACGGCGAGGACTTCGACGAGCTGGTGCACCGGTGCCGCCGGCGCATGGACGAGCGGCGCTGCTCGCTGCAGCGCAAGCTGATGCTGGACACGCTGCCCTTCTGGGACGAGGTGGACCTGCTGCTCGGCAATGCCTCCAGCCCCAAGCTGCCGGTGGAGGACAACGCGGAGCCCTCGCGCCGCGGCAAGGTGTCCGACGTGCTCTTCGACGAGCTGCAGGCGGAGATCGCCCGCGAGCTGATGCGCGACCCGAGCTCGCGCGGGCTGCTGTACGTGGGCGGGCCGGAGATCCGCGCGGACCTGCCCATTGCCCAGGGGCTGGAGTCGGCCTCGCCGGAGATGGCCTCGCGGATCTACCTGCTGGGGCGGCGCGGGGATCTGGACTCGCACCCGGCGCTCACGCCCGTCTTCCTGGAGGGGGACGAGCGCATGGCCCGGCACGAGTTCATCCTCTGGATGTCGGAGACGGCCTCGTACGCGCTCATCCAGCGCCGGGGACTCGGCGCCACGTGGGGCTTCCACTCGTCGGACACGGCCGTGGTGGATGGGCTCATCACCCGCCTGCAGGCCGAATACGACCTTCAGCCGTACTGACCCGGTAGGGAGCGACCATGGCCCAGGTTCGAAAGATCCTCATCGCCGATCCCGACCTCGAGTCGGTCCGTCCGCTGTCGCGCTCCCTGCGCACGCGGGGCTACCAGGTGCACTACGCGCCGGATGGCTCGCGCGCGCTGGAGGTCGCGGTGCTGCGCCATCCGGATCTCATCCTCTTCGATGAGGCGTGCCGGATGCTGGACGCGCGCACGTTCATCAACATCCTGCGCACCAACCCGCGCACGGACGACATCCCGGTGGTGGTCTCCACCGGCCAGTTCGAGGCGGACAAGCTGCGCGGCCTGCGCGACGGCTTCCTGCGCAAGCCCTTCAACATCGACGAGGTGCTCTCCCGCATCGAGCACGTCTTCCGCCGCAACGAGGCGGCGAAGGACCTCAAGAGCGAGGTGCAGGAGATCGAAGGCTCGCTCAGCCAGCTGAGCATTCCGGATCTGATGCAGATCCTCGGGATGAACAAGCGCAGCGGGAAGCTGACGCTGGAGCGGGGCAGCGAGCGCGGGGAGATCGTCGTGGTGGACGGCCGCCCGGTGAACGCGCGGGTGGGCCGTGCCGAGGGCGAGAAGGCCCTCTTCCGGCTGCTGGTGTGGGCCGAGGGCTCCTTCACCTTCTCGCCGGGGAACACGGGCGGCAAGCCCCGCATCCAGCGCGCCGTGGACGACGCCCTGCTGGAGGCGATGCGCCAGGCGGACGAGGTGAACCGGCTGCTGCCCGGGCTGCCGGCGCGCAATGTGCGGCTGGTGCTCGCGCCGGAGGCGGACCTGACGCAGGACCAGCACCCGGTGACGGCGCAGGTGGTGGAGCTGTTGCGCCAGCCGCGCGCGCTCGGCGAGGTGTTGGACCTGGCGCCGGCCACGGACCTGGAGGTGGTGGGCGTGCTGCACACGCTCCTCCAGAAGGGCGTGGCCCGCATGTCCGAGCCCGATCGGGACGAGGGCTCGGGTCCGCTGCTCGGGCCCGCGGAGCTGCACTCACTGCGCGGACGCATCCTCCGGGGCAGGGGCCCCTCGCGCGAGGCCACGGCCAAGGTCTTCGTCTGTGGAAGCGGCCCGGCGGTGGCGCGGCGGCTGTTGTCGCAGTTGCCGGACATCGCGGCCGTGGCGGCCGAGCCCGCGGCGGTGCGGAGTGGCTTCGGGACGCTGGGGCGGTTGGATCTCAACGAGCTGCTGCACCTGGACTTCTGCGTGCTGCCTCCGGCGGAGGCGGCGAGGCCGCTGTGGCGCCCGTTCAGCTCGGGGGGCGTGGGCGCGCTGCTGTTCGATGCCTCGGAGCCGGCGGTGAAGCTGGCGCACTTCCTGGCGTGGGACATCCGCATGCCGGTGGTGCTGGTGGGCCATCCGGTTCCGCCGGAGCTGCATGGGGCTCCCGCGGGCGCGGCCAGCGTGGGCGAGGACCTCACGGAGGCGGTGCGCAGCCTGCTCCTGCTGGCGCTCAACCCGGCGCCGATGCTGCCCGGGGTGCCTCAAGCGCAGGGGCCCCGGCTCAACCTCACCGCTGGCTGAGCCCGTCCGCGCCCATTTCCCCTCGCCCTCCGGGAGAGGGGATATCGGTCACATTCCTGAAAGGGGGCTCACGCCTCCCTCACGCCGTCTTGGTCGCGGCGTCCTCTTCCTCGCTCAGCGGCGGCATCGCGGCGAGCAGCGAGCGCAGCCGCTGGAACTCGACGGGCTTGTCGATGCAGGGCATGCCCGTGGTGGCCAGGAAGGCGCGCGACTGCTCCGTGAAGGCTCCGCCGGTCATGAAGATGACCCGCCTGGCCTGCTCGGGCGCCAGCCGTGACAGCTCCTCGTAGAACCGGGGACCGCTCATCTCCGGCATCATCAGGTCGCACAGGATGGCGTCGAAGCGCCGGCCCGCGGACAGCAGCGCCAGCGCCTCCCGGCCCTGGCTGAGCACCAGCACCTCGCAGTGCGCCTGCAGCAGCCGTTGGAGCGCCCGGCCGACGACCGTCTCGTCATCGAGGATCAGCAGCCGCTGCTTGAGCACCTTGCCCGGAGCGGGCTTCTCGGGCTTCTCGGCGTCGCCGTGGGCCGTCTGCAGCCGGAGGTGGAACACGGTGCCGCGCCCCACCTCGCTGTCCACGGAGATCTCCCCGCCCATCTCGTTGAGGGTGCGGCGGCAGATGGCCAGTCCCAGGCCCGTGCCCACCCCCACCGGCTTGGTGGTGAAGAAGGGCTCGAAGATACGCTCGCGCAGCTCCGCGGGGATGCCCCGGCCGGTGTCGTGGATCTCCACCCGGACGTGGTTGGGCCCGTCCTGGCGCGTCACCACGCGAATCTCATGCGTGGTGCTGTCCCCGTCGGGAATGGCGTCCGCGGCGTTGACGAGCAGGTTGAGGAAGACCTGGCCCAGGGGCGCCTCGCTGCCGAGCACCGGGGACACCGCCGTGTAGTCCTTCACGATGCGGGCGCGGTGGAAGATGTGGTTCCACGCCATCCGCAGCGACGAGTCGAGCACCCGGTGCACGTCCAGCGGGCCGCGCTGCTTCTCGTCCGGCCGGGAGAAGATCTTGATGTCGCGGACGATCTCCCGGATGCGCTCGGAGCACAGCATGCAGTCGCGCAGCGCCTGCTCCTGGTCCGCGGAGACGGTCGTCGAGCCCGCCTCCGGATTCAGCACGAAGTCCAGGTTGGCCATGAGCGAGGCCAGCGGGTTGTTGATCTCATGGGCCACGCTGGCGGCCAGCAGACCCAGCGACGCGAGCCGGTCCGACAGGAGCAGCTGCTCCTGCATCTTCCGGCGCTCGGCCCGGAGCGACGCCTCGCGCAGCTCGCGCGCCACGGCGGGTCCCAGCCGGCTCAGCCGGTCCTTGAGGAGGAAGTCGTGGACGCCGGCCCTCATCGCCGCCACGGCGGTGTCCTCGCCAATCTGTCCGGAGACGATCAGGAAGGGCACGTCCAGTCCCCGCTGCTGCACCAGGGAGAAGGCGGCCAGCGCGTCGAAGCGCGGCAGGGCGTAGTCGGCGATGATGGCGTCCCAGGGACCCGAGTCGAGCGCGCTCGCCAGCGCCTCGGCTGTCTCGACGCGCTTGTGGGTCACGTCGTAGCCGCTGCGCCGCAGCTCACGCAACACCATCAGGGCGTCGTCCTCGAAGTCCTCGATGAGGAGCAGGTGGAGCGGTGTGGCCATCAGACACTCCGTCTCGGGGTAGGAAGCTCGTTGAGGACGAGCCAGTACATGCCCAGCTGCCGCACCGCCTCGAAGAAGGCGGTGACGTCCACGGGCTTGTGGACGAAGCTGTTGACGCCCGCCTCGTAGCCCTCCACCAGGTCGCGCTCTTCCTTGGACGAGGTGAGGATGACCACCGGCAGCGCCCGGGTGTGCTGGTTGGCGCGGATGCGCCGCAGCACCTCGATGCCGTCGATGCGAGGCAGGTGCAGATCCAGCAGGATGACCTGCGGCCGGATGTCTGGATCCCGGTCCGCGTGCCGGCCCTGGAGGAAGAGGAAGTCGAGCGCCTCGGCGCCGTCGCGCACGACGACCACCGGGTTGTGGATGTTGCTCTTGCGGAAGGCCCGGAGGGTCATCAGCTCGTCATCTTCGTTGTCCTCGACGAGCAGGATGATGCGCTGGTGCGGATCATACATGGCGGTTCCTCACGTACCGCTGGCCGCGCGGGGCGCGGGAGGCGCCGCGGGTGCGGCGGGCTCGTGGAGGGTGAAGTAGAAGGCCGCGCCCTGGCCCACCCGGCCCTCACCCCACACGCGCCCACCGTGGCGGCGGATGATGCGCTGCACGGTGGCCAGTCCCACGCCGTTCCCCTCGAACTCCTGCTGCGTGTGCAGCCGTTGGAAGACGCCGAAGAGCTTCTTCTGGTACTCCATGTCGAACCCCGCCCCGTTGTCCCGGACGAAGTAGACGCGCCCAGGGCCCGTCTCCGGCAGCGTGCCGAACTCGATCTCCGCCACCGGTTTCTCGCGGGTGAACTTCCAGGCGTTGCCCATCAGGTTCTCCAGCACCAGGCGCAGCAGCTGCGAGTCCCCGCGGTCCACCAGGCCGTCCTGGAGCTGGAAGCGCACGCTGCGCTCGGGCTGCCAGCGCTGGAGCTGCTCGGAGATGGAGCGCGAGATGCCGGACAGGTTGACGTCCGTCTCCACGAACTCGGTGCGGTTGACGCGCGAGAGCGCGAGGATGCCGTCGATGAGCTCCGCCATGCGCTGCGAGGAGGCGCGGATGCGCTGCAGGTAGTCCAGGCCCGTGGCATCCAGCTTGTCGGCGCAGTCCTCGGACAGGGCGAGCGTGAAGTTGGAGATGCTGCGCAGCGGGGCGCGCAGGTCATGCGCCACCGAGTAGGCGAAGGCCTCCAGCTCGCGGTTGGAGAACTCGAGCTGGGCGGTGCGCTCGGCGATGCGGCGCTCCAGCTCCGCGTTGAGCTGGCGCACCTGCTCCTCGGCCTGGCGGCGCTGGGTGATGTCGGTGATCATCGCCATGGCCCCGATGTACCTGCCGGTCTCATCGTAGAGCGGGCCGGTGGAGACGAGCGTCCACAGCACCGTCCCGTCCTTGCGCACCATGCGGAAGTCGTTGAGGACGGCGGACCTGCCCTGGCGCCGCTCCTCGACGTACCGTTGCATGAGGGGGATGTCCTCGGGACAGATGACGTCGAAGAGCGTCCTGTCCAGCATCTCCTCCACCGTGTAGCCCAGCATCTGGGCCAGGTAGCGGTTGGCGTAGATGGTGTGGCCGTCCACGTCCACCGTCCACAGTCCCTCCTGCGCGGACTCCACCAGGAGCTGGAAGCGCAGCTCGGTGCGGCGCTGATCCGCCTCGGCCATCCGCTGCTCGTGGGTGTCGCGCAGGCTGAGCGTCACCCCGAGGATCTTCCCCTGGCTGTCGCGCACGGGCCGGGCGATCGAGTGGACGTGCCGGCCCTCCGGGTGCGTTTCGTTGCGCATGAAGAGATCCTCTTCGGGCGACGCCTCGCCCTGGAGGGCGCGGTAGATGGGCAGCCGCTCGGAAGGGCAGCGCGTCGTCGTGTCCGGGAGGAAGACGCCATAGCGCTCGCTCCACGCCTCGGGCGCGGCGTCCACCAGTCCCACGCCGAGAATCCGGCGGGCCGTGTCGTTGAAGTAGAGCAGTTGGCCCTTCGCGTCGGCGACGGCCAGTCCTTCCGCTGCGTTATCGAGGATGGCCCGCAACAGGGGCTGGTACTGAGGCTGGAAGAGGCTTTCGGCCAGCTCGTCAGGAGGCAGGTTCGAGGAGGGCGTCGCGGTCATGGCAGGGCTTGAGGCCTGTCGAGCATAGCGAGTCCCCGGAGCAAGAGTCATCCGGGCGACAGGTTTCCCCGGGCGGTAGCCCCGGTGCTTCACCCCCAGAGCGGGAGTGCTCGCGAGGGGTTGCTCCACGAGGAGTGGCTCCACGGGGATTTTCCGGGATCTTCCGCCGTCCACGGTCCTTCACCGCTGAAGGACCGGACACCCGGTGCTCCAGGGAAATCAGAGGTCGCCTGCGAGTGCGTCCCGGACGCCCGGTAGCTGGGCGAGCAATTCCAGCTCGGCGGCCTTCAAGTGGGAGACGCGGCGGCCGGCGATGCGCTCGAAGTGGAGCTCGAGCCGGTGCTCGCCCTCGGCGTCGATGTGGCGGAAGAGGCGGGCGCGCCGGCCCTCCCGCACACAGGCGAGGATGTCCTGGTGGAGGCTCTTCAGCCGTCGAGACACCTTCAGCGCCATCCGGCCCTCGGGGGTGTCGAACGTGTGGAAGTGCCGGTTGCGCGACAGGGGGCGCGCGGGATCATGGAGCCTCTCCACGAGGCGCCGAACGAATGGGTCCATCGACGGCGCAGGATAACATCCGCTACCCTGCATCTCAGCGATGCAATCGACATTTCCCCGCCTGCTCTGCGTCCTGCCCCTGCTGCTGCCGCTTGCCTGCAAGGACCCGGACACACTCTCCGTTCAAACCCAGGAGCAGAAGTTCCAGGCGAAGATGAGCGAGGGCCAGGCGCTGCTCGACAGCGGAGAGCCCGAGCAGGCGGCGCGGGCCTTCGAGGCGGCCTCGGGGTTGAAGCCCGACAACCCCGAGCCCCTGCTCCTGGTGGCCGAGGCCCGGCGCCGGGAGGGTAACACGGGGGCGTCCATCCTGGCGCTCAAGCGGGCCATGACGCTCAATCCGGGGCAGGCGCCGGAGATCAAACGGAAGATCGCCGAGCGCCACGAGCAGGACGGGCGCCTGCGCGAGGCCATCAGCATGCTGCTGGAGCTGCGCGAGGCCGACGAGCTCGGGGACCTGGACGTGCTCAAGCTGGCGCACCTGCAGACGGAGATGGGCGAGCACCAGGCCGCGTTCCAGACGCTGGAGCGCATCCTGCGCGAGCGCCCGGACGACGTGGACGCCAAGGTGGTGGAGGCGGAGATCCTCCTGGCCAAGGGGGACGAGGTGCTCGCCGGCAAGTTGATGGACCGGCTCCTGGAGGAGCAGCCGGGGCTCACGGCGGCGCGGAAGCTGCGCGCCCGCTACTTCCTCCAGAGTGGCTACGCGGAGTACGCCGAGCAGGACCTGGCGGCCGTCCAGGGCGAGGAGGCCACGAAGCCGGACTTCGTCGCGCTGAAGGCGCGGGTGCTCACGAAGCTCGAGCGCCACGCGGACGCGGAGGCGCTGTTGGCCTCGGCGGTGGCGAAGTACCCGCAGAACGCGGACCTCATCGCCCGGCTCGCCGAGACGCGGCTGACGCTGGGGAACAAGGCCGGGACATTGGCGGCGGTGGAGCAGGCGCTGAAGGCGCAGCCGGACTCGGCCCGCGCGCTCTATGTCCGGGGCCGGGTGCACGAGACGCAGGGGGACCTGAAGCGCGCGAAGGAGGACTACGGCTCCGCCCTCCAACACAATCCCCGGCTGGTGCCCGCGCTCTCTCGGATGTGGCGGCTGCAGGAGCAGGCCGGCGAGAAGGAGGAGGCGCTGGTCTCCCTGGAGCGGATCATGGACGCGAACGAGGCCTCGCTGGAGGAGAAGGTGGCGCTGGCGAACCTGTACGCCCAGACGCGGCGGCGGCCCGATCGGGGCCTGAAGCTCATCGCCGAGGCGCTCAAGCAGGACGCGGGCAACCCCGAGTACCTGGACATCCAGAAGGAGCTGAAGAAGGCCCTGCCCCGGAAGAAGAAGTCCGGGCCCATCATCATCCGCGGCCGGCGCTGAGCGCGGCCTTCCGCGGCTACGCGGGTGGACGCTGGCCCCAGACGCCGAAGATGGTGGGGCCGTAGAACCAGGTGTTCGGATCCTTCAGCCGCTCGGAGTACTGGTCGAACTGCTCGCGCGTGAGCAGCCGCATCTTCTCCGCGTACGGCCAGTACTGCTCGCCGGTGAGCTGGTGGAACTCGGCGGTGGGGCTGCCCCCGGAGAAGTAGAGCATCTCGCCCTCGGCGTTGACGTTCTGCAGCCCCAGCCGCTGGAAGGTACGCGGCAGCGTCCGGGCCCAGTCCACGGCCGTGCCCGCGGCGCGCCCCATGGCGTGCATGATCTCCACCACCTGGAGGAAGGGCCCCGTCTCGTTCTGGAAGAGCGAGAAGGTCTCCATCTCCTCCAGCAACAGCCAGCCGCCCGGCTTGAGCGAGGCGGCCAGCCGCTCCACCAGCTCCTCCCGCTCGGCCAGGTGCTGGAGCAGCATCCGCGAGTGCACGAGATCGAAGGTCTTCTCGGGAGGCCGCATCGTGGGGACGTCCTGCTGGCGCACCTCGAGGATGGCACTGGCCGCGCCGGCCACGTACCGGGTGTTCGTGTCCACGGCGAGCACGTGGCCGTGCGGTGCCACCCGGTAGCTCATCCAGCGCGCGATGGAGCCGCTGCCACAGCCCACCTCGAGGCAGCGCCACCCCTCCTGGATGCCCAACCCCTCGATGCGCCGCAGGGTGATGTGATCGGCCATTCCCTCGATGGCTTGCAACCGCCGGCGCCCCTGCGCGCCGGAGTTGCCCAGGTCCTGTGTGTAGCCCTGGATCTTCGCTGCCACCGTCTCGACCTGTGAGGTCATGGAGTCCACCCCAGATTCAATGGGGGGCGGAGCATAGCGTGTGGACCGCGCGCTTTCCGACCCCCCCTCAGGAAGACCCGCCTTCCACCGGTGGGGCCACATGGCTTTCACTTCTGGACAGCACGACCACGTGGCCGGTGACGGGTTGTCCGGCCTGCTTGCGCAGGGTCTCTTCCCGCTCCAACACCGGGTGAAGGTGGGCCGCGCTGGCGCAACCTCGCAGGTAATCGAGGTGGTGGACGTAGCGCGCGGTGGGCTGGAGCCGGTACCCGGGTGCGGTGCCCTTCTCCACGGTGAAGGCGAACAGGCCGCCGGGCGCGAGCCGCCGGGCCACGTGCTGGAAGAGCGTCTCCAGCGCGCCGAAGTAGACGAGTACGTCCACGGCGACGATGAGCTCATGGCTCGCCGGGGAGGCGGCGAGCTCCGCGGTGATCTCCCCGGCCCGGAGCACGTCGTACACGCCGCGCTCGCGCGCCTTGTCGAGCATGCCCGTGGACAGGTCGATGCCCTCCAACCGCCGGGCGAAGGGCCGGAGGAGGGGACCGGCCAGTCCGGTGCCGCACCCCAGGTCGAGCACGTCCAGCTCCCGCCGTCCGCCGAGCACGGAGCGCACCGCGTCCATGAGCCGCTCGGGCGCGCGGTAGGAGAGGAAGCCGCGCAGGCTGTCGTCGAAGCTGGGGGCGTAGAGGTCGAAGAGCGCGGCGACATGAGCGTCGGCCATGCGCTCCGGCGGGGGGCCACCGGACTCGGCCGCTTCCATGTAGGCGATGGCCGCGTCCCGGGCGGACTCGGGGATGCGCAGCTCGTGGCAGCGCCGCTCGTACAGGTGGCGGCGGAGCGGAACCACCTCGCTGGCGCGCCCGTTCTCCTGGAGGATGGAGATGAGCATCTTCAGCGAGTCCTTGTCGTCCGGTTGCTGGTCGAGGTGCTCGCGCAGCGCCGCCTCCGCCGCCAGCGGCTCGCGCCGGGACCACAGCACGTGGGCCGCGTAGGTGGCGGGCACGAGCTCCGCCCCTTCGAATCCACACGCTTCCAGGCGCGCACGCCAGTCAATGGGAGAGGGCTTCATGGGGTTCCCCCAGAAGGTACACCCCGGGCGATCCACATGGCCATTGACGCCGGGCTCGCTCCCTTGGAAGCGTGGCGTCATGGACGACATGGTGCGGGCACGCAGGTACGCGGTGGTGACGGGCGCCTCGAGTGGCATCGGCCGGGAGCTGGCGTCGCTGCTGGCACGCGAGGGGTATGCGCTGGTGCTGGTGGCCCGGCGCACCGGGCCCATGCAGGAGCTGGCGGAGCAGCTCCAGCAGGCCCATGGAGTGCCCTCGGTGGTGGTGGGGGCGGACCTGGTCTCGCCCGAGGGCGTGTCCACCGTGGTGAACGAGCTGAAGACGCGCCAGCTGGACGTGGAGGTGCTGGTGAACAACGCGGGCTTCGGGCTGGCGGGGAATTTCGAGGTGCTGCCCGCGGAGCAGCAGGTGGGGATGTTGGATCTCAACGTCCGGGCGCTCACCGCGCTCACCCGCGAGCTGGTGCCGGGGATGGTGGCGCGCAAGCGCGGGTACGTGCTCAACGTGGCCTCGCTGGCGGCCTTCACGCCGGGCCCGTTCATGTCCGTGTACTACGCGAGCAAGGCGTACGTGCTGTCCTTCTCCACCGCGCTGCACGGGGAGCTGAAGGGGCAGGGGGTGAGGGTGACGGCGCTGTGCCCGGGGTTCACCGAGACGGAGTTCGCCGCGCGGGCGGGGGAGCACCAGAAGGCCCGGCTCTTCAGCGGCCCCATGGGGACGAGCACCGCGCGCCAGGTGGCCGAGGCGGGCTTCCGGGGCCTGATGCGGGGCAAGCCGGTGGTGGTACCCGGGCTCTCCAACCGCCTCTCGGCCTGGTTCATGCCGCTGACCCCGCTGGGGCTGAGGCTGCGCATCGCCGGGTACATGAACGCGAGCGAGCCCTGATCCGGTGGAGTTGAGCCGGTGGTTCGGCCGGAGTTAGAGAGACGGGATGAAAAAGCGCTACCGCTGCATGATGTGCCAGTACATCTATGACCCGGCCGTGGGCGATCCCGACTCCGGCATCGCGCCGGGCACGGCCTTCGAGGACATCCCCGACACCTGGTACTGCCCCGAGTGCGGCGCGGGCAAGGCCGACTTCGAGCCGTTGGAGGACTAGGCGGCGGCTAGGGGGCCGGGCGGCGCAGCACGTAGACGACGCGCTGCGAGCCGGGCTCGATGGGCTGTAGCTCGCTGCGGGTGAAGGGCGCGCCCACCAGCTCCATCATCGCGTCCATGTTGCCGTGCATGAAGTGCGGGTCGATGCCTGGCGTGGTGCCCAGGGCGGCGAAGAACTCGGGCATCACCTCGAAGGTGACCTCGAGCGCGCCATCCGGCAGGAAGCGGGTCCGGGCCGACAGGAAGTTCGTCCCCGACTGCAGCCCGCGGGAAATCCGGCCCAGCGAGCGCTCCCAGCCCAGCATCCGCAGCATGGCGAACACGGCCCGGCCCATGGTGGTCTGGCCGTACCCGTCCACCAGCTTGCGGCCAATCTTGTAGCGGGCCTGCTCGTTGGACAGGTCCGGGAAGAGGACCTCGGAGCACACCCCCACGGCGGCGAACCAGGTCGGCACCGAGTAGGCCACGAGGAACGGGTGATCCAGGTCGATGCCGATCTTCTTGAGCCGTGCCCGGGTGTGGGTGTCGAGCCGCTCCTTGAAGGCGTGCTTGAAGAGGGCCTCCACCACCTGACTGAAGATGACGGGTTCCTTCCGGGGTACGGCAGCGGTCATCATCGAGCATCCCTGGGACGAATGGGTACCCAGCCCCGCGGCAGGGTACCCCCTACGTGGTGGCCTCTACCACCATCTCCAGGGATTTGGTTTCCGGAGTTGTGTCCCAAGGTAGGACATTGTCCTGCCTGTGAGGAGAGCTACTGGATGAGGTCCGCCTGGCGGGTGGCGGTGTTGCGGACGAGGCCGAAGTGGCTCTCGGAGAGGGTGTAGGAGGCGGTCTCGTTGGTGAGCTGGCTGGAGTGGACGCCGTCCACGGTGCACACGCCGGTGGCGCAGACGATCTCATCCGAGTTGCTCTTGAGGGAGTAGATGCGGGTGGCCATGCGCTTGCCTTGGATGCCGGTGAGGAAGGGGCTCTTCACGGACAGGCCCCAGTAGCCGCAGGTGGAGGTGACGACGTTGAAGGGGTAGGTGCCGCAGGTCCACAGTCCGCGGTAGCCGGCGGCGAGCCCCACGAAGGCATCCACGCGGCTCTGCACGCCCAGGTCGAGGATGGCCTTGATGGCGAGCGTCACGCCCATGGAGTGGCCGATGACGTCGATCTTCCCGGTGCACGAGCGGGCGAGGGCCTGGGTGATGGCGTCGCGGACGGGGGTCTCCTCGGAGCCGGAGTGGTCGTTACAGGCGGCGCACGTCTTGGAGCCCCAGCTGGGGCGGAAGATGTCCGCGGCGGCGTACCCGCGGGAGATCAGCGTGTTGTAGGTGTTGTTGTAGTCCGAGGGATAGGAGGTGTTGCCGTGCACCAGCACCACCGCGTCCCGGCACGTCTGCGCGCTGGCGGAGGCCGCGGCGAACCCGACGACGAGAACGGACAGACAACGCACTGCGCTCGACAGCCGCTTCATCTCCATGGTGCTCCTCCGGGGCAAGTGCCGTCCTCCTGGGACGGTACGGCCGGGGAGCCTTCATGAATCATGATTCAGGTGTCAACTGCTGATTCCCGGATTCAGGGAAAATAGTGGATGGGGGTGGGGGTTACTGGGGCAGGGTGACGCTGTGGGCGAGCACCATGCGCCATTGGCCGCCGCGCTTGAGGGCGATGTCGGTGAAGGCGCCCAGGTCGGCCACGGTGGTGCCGTCCTCCATCTGGACTCGGGCGCGCTGCCGGCCGAGGAGGACCCCGACGTCACCATAGATGCGGGCTTCGAGGTCCTCGGACTCGACGGACAGGATGGTGCCGGGGATGGCGAGGATGGCGGCGATGAAGCCGGCGCGATCCACCGGGGGATTGCCCGGGACGCGGAGCTCGAAGCGCTCGTCCAGGATGCGCTCGAGCATCTGGCGATCCCGGGTGCGGATGGCGGTGAACATGTCCTTCTCGAGCTGGAGCAGCTGCGCCTGGTCGGTCATGTTCGAGGAGTCTGCCTGTCGAGCGGAGCGAAGTCCGCAGGCGGTGCACAGGCAGAGGACGGCGAGGAGCGTGAGCCGGGCGGGGGTTCTCATGGAGCCGAAGATACCGGTCTCCTGGGGGAAGCCCCGGGGCGCTCACCGGGAGGGCGTTCTGGCTCGTGTCGAGCCGGTTACCCGCGCGGCGTCACTTGCGTTGACTTGGCTCAGCCAAACTACGCGCTCGCCGGGTAGGTGGCGCCTCCTCACTTGGAGGAGGGCAGGCCCTCGGCGGTCTCCACGACCTTCTCCAGGGCCTTGATGCCCTTGCGCTGGCCCACGGCCACCACGGTGAGGTTCTCCCGGGCGAAGTAGCGCCGGGCCACGTCGCGCACGTGCGCCGCGCTGGCCGCGTCCACCAGGTCCGCCCGGCGGCCGAAGGACTCGGGCCGGCGGAACAGCTCCGTGCCGCCGAACCACCCGGCCAGCTCGCCCGGCGAGTCCTGGGAGAACTCCAGCAGCATCCGGTGCCGCCGCTTGGCCCGAGCCAGCTCCTCCTCGCCCACCGGCGTGGTGCTCAGCTCGCCCAGCACCCGGAACACCTCCGCCACCACCAGCGAGGCCCGGTCCGGCGCGCTCGCGGCTTCGATCTCGAAGATGCCCGCGTCGTGGAAGGCCTCCAGCGAGGCGTGCACCGAGTACGCCAGCCCCCGCTTCTCGACGATCTCGAAGGGCAGCCGCGAGGACAGCCCGTCATCCAGGAAGCGACGCAGCAACTGCAGGGCGGGCCAGTCCTCGTGGTGCTCGGGGACGGTGCGGAAGCTGATGCGGAACTCCGTCTGCGACTCGTCGTGGGTGACGACGTGCAGGTGCGGCCCGGCGGGTGTGGGCGGCGGCGGCAGGTCGATGCTCTCGGCGCCCCGGGGCAGCCGCGCGAAGTGGCGCTCCACCAGCGCGAGCACCTCGTCGTGCTTCACCCGGCCCGCCGCCGTCACCACCATGTTGCCGGTGACGTAGTGGCGCGCGAAGTGCTCGCGGATCTGCTCGTGGGAGAGCAGCGAGACGGACTCCTTCGTGCCGGCGATCTTGAAGGCCAGCGGGTGGTCGCGGAAGAGCACCCGCTTGGACAGGTTGTCGATGTCGATGTCCCGGCCCTTCTCGTCCACCTCGTCGAGCATCTCCTCGAGGATGATGTTCCGCTCCACCTCCATGTCGGTGAGCTTGGGGCGGGTGAGCATGTCCCCGAGCACCTCGAGGCCCACGTCGAGGTGCGCCGGGTGCAGGGGCGTGTAGTAGTAGCCGTGGTCGCGCGTGGTGACGCCGTTGAGGTTGCCGCCCACCTCCTCCACGGCGGAGTTCATCTTCACGGTGTCCGGCCAGCCCTCGCTGCCGCGGAAGAAGAGGTGCTCGAGGAAGTGGCTGACGCCATTGTTGGCGGCCGTCTCGTGGCGGCTGCCGGTGCGCACGTACACCGCGAGCAGGGCGGTGTGCAGGTGCGGGGTCTCGATGGTGACGACGCGCAGCCCGTTGGGCAGGACATCGCGGTGGTAGCTGAAGCTCATGCGCGGGGAAGCCTGACGGAGAAGGTGGTGCCCTGGCCGGACTCGCTCTGGCACCCGAGCGAGCCGCCATGGGCCTTGAGGATCTGCTGGCAGACGGCGAGCCCCAGGCCCGTGCCGTCTTCCTTGGTGGTGAAGAAGGGTTCGAAGATGCGCGAGCGCACGGCCTCGGTCATGCCGCGGCCGGTGTCCTGGATGCGCACCTCCACCTCGCGCTCGTGCACGCGCGTGGAGATGGTGAGCCGGCCGCCATCGGGCATGGCCTCGCGGGCGTTGCGCAGCAGGTTGAGGAACACCTGGCGCAGCTGGCCCTCGTCGGCCAGGGCCTGGGGCGGAGTCTCGGCGAGCTCGCTCGCCACCTCCACGTGGGCGCGCTCCAGCTCCTCGCGGGAGAAGTCCAGCACGCTGGCCAGCACGTCGGTGACGTCGGTGGGCTCGAGGCTGGGCCGGGGCGGGCGCGCCATGCGCAGGTACTGCTCCGTCACCTCGGTGAGCCGGTCCACCTCGCGGGTGACGGCGGCGAGCAGCTCGCGCGCCTCGCGGGCATCCACCGGGGACTCGAAGGTGGCGCGCTCGAAGGCGTCCTGCATCAGCTCCACGTTGAGGCCGATGGAGGACAGGGGGTTGCGCACCTCGTGGGCCACCTGGGCGGAGATGCGGCCCACGGCCGCCAGCTGCTCGGCGCGCATGAGGGCCTCGGCCTGGGCCTTGAGCTGGGCCTCGCGCGCCTGGAGCGAGCGGGCCATGGCGTCGAACTCGCGGGCGAGCACCGCCACCTCGTCGTCACCGCGCACGCCCAGCTGGGCGCTGTAGTCGCCGCGGCCGATGCGCGACACGCCCTCGATGAGGGTGCGCACCGGGCGCAGCGTGCGGGCCGACCAGGCGGTGGCGCCCAGGCCCACGCCGATGGCCAGCACGGACAGGGTGATGATGGCCAGGCCCGTGCGCCGCTCGCGGTCCTCGGCCCCGTCCACGCGCTCGCGGATGCGGTTGCTCAGCGCGGCGCGCAGGAAGCGGATGTCCCGGCCGATGGAGGACTCCTGTTGGCGCAGCTCGGCGGTGGCCCGTGCCACCTCCTCCGCCAGGGGCTGCTCGTTGGAGAGCACCGTGAAGACGGCCTCCGCCGCCCGCCCGTAGGCCTGGTAGCGGTTGGCGAGCTCCCCCAGGCGCGACTCCAGGTCCTGGACGAAGTGCACCTCGCCGCCAGGCGCCAGGGTGCGCACCTCGCTGGCCCTCGCCTTGGCCGCCTGCAGCCGCTCCGCCATGAGCGAGGGAAAGTACAGCCGGGCCAGCCGGATGAGGGCCCGCCGTGTCTCCACGCTGCCCTCCTCGAGCAGGCGCTCGGTGTCCTTCTCCTGGTTGGTGTGGAAGGACTCGAGCGCGGCCGCGTCCTGCGACAGCTGGAGGTAGCCCTGGCTCACCAGGCGGATCTCCAGCCGGTTGCGGTGCAGCTCGGCCACGCTGAAGAGCGACACCGCGCCGAAGGTGGCGAGCACCACCGCGTAACCAAGGAAGATGCGGGTGGCGAGCGAGAGCTTCATTCAGGGGGCGGGGGCCGCGTTGACCACGGACGGAGCCCATCGCTACGCTCGGGACGGTCCGAGCGCAAGCCCATCTTTAGCCTTCGCCGGGACCTGAGACCGCAAAAGGGGAACACGATGAGGCGGAGTATCAACGGGTGGACCTCGTCCGCCCGCCGGGGCAGGGGACAGGGCAGGGCCCGGTCATCAGGTGGGAAGGCCTGGATGGTGGCGCTGGGTCTCCTGAGTGCCTGCGGGCCGAAGGAGGAGATCTACGCGGTGGAGATCAACCACCTCAGGACGTGTAGCGGCACTCCGGCCCTGGAGGGCGTCCGCTACCTGCGCTTGCGCGTGACCGGCGAGGACATGGAGCCCGTGGAGCGCTACGAGCCCGTGGAGCGCTACGTCCTGAGGGAGGGGGACGACGTGTCCGAGTATCTCAGGCGGCGTCAGCCGCTGCTGCCCCCCGTCCCCCTTGGGAAGGGTCGTGTCCTGGAGGTGCGTGGCTATACGGATCTGCCTCGCTCGGGGGGCCGTGTGGTGGCCCTGGGACGCTCAGCGCCCTTCCAGGTCCAGGCGCGGCAGGCCGGGGAGGGCTTCCCGGGCGTCCACGTCGCCGTCCGTCGGGTGGATGAGTACGTGCGGTATGGGCGGCAGGGCGTCGAGGATGGCGAGTGCGCGTCACTCTCGCTCGCTCAGCCTCGTGCGGCGCACACCGCGACGCTGCTGGAGGACGGCCGGGTGCTGCTGGCCGGAGGCTTCCAGTCCAGCCCGGACGGCCGCGACACCTCGGTGTCCCAGGTGGAGATCTTCACTCCGCTGCCAGCCCCTCCAGGGCCCTATAGGCCGCAGGTCGGGTCGCTGTCAGGCCTGGTGGAGGCGGTGGTTGAGAGCGCGCCTCTGTGGGCGCCGCGTGCGTTCCACACCGCGACGTTGCTGCCGGGCGACAAGGTGCTGCTGGCGGGCGGTCAGGTGGAGTCGGTGGAGGGCTCGTTGCCCCTGCGGAGCGCCCAGGTGCTGGACCTGGTCTCGAACACGTCCACCGAGGTGGAGTTGAAGGCGGCGCGCAGCCATCACGCGGCGGCGGTGGACTCGGGCGGACGGGTGCTGTTCGTCGGCGGAGTGGGGGCCGGCGGCGAGGTGGTGGCCGAGGCCGAGGGGTATGATCCCTCCACGGGCCAGGTGCTCCCCGTGAGCACGCCGGTGCCTCGCGTGGGCATGTCGGTGATGCCGGTGCGGGATGGCCGGAACATCGCGGTGGTGGGCGGCTCGGACGGGACGTCGCTGCGGCCCGAGGTGCTGTTCTTCTCCTTCCAGGCTGGCTCCTTCGTCCCGGTGGGCGAGGGCGCGCGGTTGCGCGAGCCCCGGCGCGATGCGGCGCTCGTGCCGTTCGGCGGGCCGGAGCGGCTGCTGTACGTGGGAGGGAATGCCTCGCCGGGTGGAGGGGAGGACGCGCGCTTCCTGGCCTCCTCGGAGGTCCTCTCCCCGGGCGCGGCGACGCAGGTGTCCCCGGGTCCCCAGGTGTTCGCCCGGAGCGGGCTGTGCGCGGTGACGCTCCCGGATGGCCGCGTGCTGACCTTCGGGGGGTTGCGGTACGACGCGGGGGCGTTCGTGAGCGACTCGCACGCGGAGATGCTCGTTCCCGGGAAGGACGGCGCCGCTCCGGCTCTGCTCGGGTTGAAGCCCCTAGACCGTCCGCGTCACCAGCACTCGTGCACGGTGCTGCGGGATGGCTCGGTGCTCATCGCGGGCGGCGTGGAGGACACCGGCACCCAGCGCACCACGCTGGACGACCTGGTCATCTACATGCCGGCTCCGCTGGACTGACCCCACCTTGATTCACGAAGCATCCCGCCTACGGCGCTCAGAGGCCGGATCTTCCGCCTCAGCGGTGGTTTCGGCACGGGGTCACCACGCACCCGATGGGTGAGGTGGATGGAGGACCCAGCAATCGCCTCGGAGGCCGACAATCCGGCCCCGAACCGTGCTTCGCGGCGCGCTCTCGTGGGCTGACAAGTCCTCTTCACCTCTCTTTCAGCTCGCCCTTGGGCTTCGTTGACACTCACCGGCCCTGGCATGTCACTCAAGCGCCGGAGTCCACTCGTCGACTTCGACCTTCAGCGAGGACGTCGTTGCGATTTCACCCAGGAGCTTCCTGAGCGTTCCCGCGTTTTCCCCCCCGAGCGTGAAGGTCTGGATGCCCGCGGGTTTTTCCCTCAGGGTGCTATTGCAAATCATTGCCGCATCGGAGCGTTCATACAGTCCGCAGAAGGGCCCGGTGGGAATCGGCTTCGTGAACCCAAAACTGCTCATCAACGGGTCGAGGCGAGAGAGAACGTCGGGTTCGTCGCTGGCGAAAATGCCCTCGCACTGCTGCGGCATCTTGCCAAGTCGAAAGCTCAAGAATGCACCCCACGCCAACATCTCGCGCAAAGTCTCGAATTGGTCATGAAGCTCACCGCCTCGCGCATGCCGCTTGGTTACTCTCGCATCCGATCGAGCCGGCGCGTCGAGATCGTAGAAGACATGCAGAGGCATCATCTCGTCGGACTCATGTGCGATGAGCAGGAATCGGGGATGAGGCACGACCAGCTTCTCGGCATAACAGGCGAGCACGCGCTGGGCTGAGAAGTCCAGGCTCGGATAGGCCAGAGGGCCCATGCTCTGGCCCATGCGGGTCAGAAACCAATTATAGAATGGAGGCAAGGGGCGGCCTGCAAGCCGCTCGATCTGCGCGATCTCGTCTGGCGTGCTGCCCTTCCACTGCTCGGCGAGCCCGGGTACGCTTCTCAGGAGTAACTCCTCCATCTCAAGTTCTAGTCCTTGTGCTGGCACTTCTCCTCCTTGTCTCCAGGGCAAAGCATCAACGGAATGATGAGCTCGCAGGTCCTACACGGTGGGACGGTCGTGCCGTGTTCAAACGTTCTGACAACCACCTGCCCTTGGCTCTCATCGAAGAACTGGATCGGCGCCCCGGTCGGCTTGCCCTTGCTGTGGAAGAACTGTTCTGTGAGGCCACCTGGGTAGGCGCCCCCATCCAGAGCGAGCAAGAGCGTTTTTTGGGCAGCACATGTTCCCGGCGGATAGGCGGCGGGTCCTGTTCGGTCGCGGTCACTCTTTTTGGCTCGGCGATCGGCTCTGTCCCATATCGGATTCACGTTCGTTTCTCCGAGGCGTTTTAGAAGGTGTGAGTGAACCCGTTCTCGCGTGGCGGTGTAGGTCTTGTCGTCTTCATCTCTGGCATCGATTGATAGAGAACCTGTAGGTGCGTGCCACCCGAGGTGCTTGATGACATCGCAGACCTCCAGGAGCGTCACGGCCGACTGGTCTGCATACTTTTGTCCACACTTGCACTGGACCACACCCAGCATCGTCACCAGGCGGCGCCCCTTCTTGGCTCCCACCATCGTGTCGAGCTTCGATGCCAATTCTGAAGCGCCGACCTTCGTCTTTTCCGTCTCTTCCAGTGCGTCATGTTGCTTGCCGCACAGGGGGCAAGCGTCCTTTCCAGTGACGGCTGTGACGAACCCGGTCGCTTGGAGCACGCCCATCATCGTCGCTGCGTTGGCTGGACTCCCGCTCGGTCCACAGTTGTTGAGCATCGGGTCGCCGAGCAACTGGACGTTCTTCCCCTCGATCTTCACGTCGATGGACCCGGGACCCACGAAGCTCGTGGGCCCTTCCACGTTCGAGGAGACGATTCCTCCGCCTGTTCCCTTGCTGGCCACGTCACCCATGGAACCGAAGGTGGCGCCCCTGATCGCCACCTTCTTTCCTTCGATGGTGACACTCTTGGAGTAGTTTTTCGGGTCTGTTCCGCTCTTGCCGATGTTGGGCAGCGGGGTGGGGACAAACGGCGCCGGAGGCCCCGGCATCTTGCACACGTTGGGGACCGTCGCCGCGGCGACTCCGTTGCTCCCCTCGGTCACCGGGGTCTTCGGCGTATTCACAGTGACTTTCGACATTCGGATTGTCTCCTCATGATGCCTGCGGAGCTTGCAGGAGCATGGCCCCTCTCAGTCCGCCATCGGAACCGGCCATCACCAGCGCCCGCGGGCCCCGCGCATAGCCCCGTGCGAACGCTTGGACCGCCAGGATGCTTCCGAGCGCCCCAGACGCGGCGCCCACGTCACCCCAGCAGTCGCTCGGAGCCTTGTACCCAGGTGTCTTCCAAACCGACGGCGCACGCAACGCGGTGAAACCCCACTCCTCGCTGCGGTAACGCTCACCGTTGATATCCGTGTACACAACATCGACGCTCTCGCGGGGACGGTCGAGCCTGGCGATGGCGCCCTCGACGGCCTGGGTCATTGCGGCGCCGAACGAGCCCGTGTCACTGTCACGCAGGAGTCGCTCCTGTGCGGTGCTCGCCCCTCGTACGACAGCCAGTTGGGGGAGGCGCAAGCGACGGCGCAGTCCCGCGCTGAGCAGTGCGAGACATCCAGCTCCCTCTCCAGGGGTGAACCCGTTGCGAATACCCGGCTGTGCGAACCGGCGGTCGCGCTCCAACCATGCGAACGTGTCCGCGTGGTGATAGCTATCCACGCCAACGACCAGGAACAGCTCGTCATGGCTCTCGGAGCACTCCCGCCTCACCTGCTCGACCGCCCGGATTGCCCCGGCGTGCCCGCGTCCGGCAATCTCGACGTGCGTGTTGGACGTCTTCGCTCGCAAGTGCACGGCCAGGGAGTCCGTCACCCAGGCCGCGTCGTTCTCGGAGAACCCCGGGCGGGTTTCTGGCAGTGCGAGCAACACACGGAGCCTGCCTCCGTAAAGGATCCTCTGATCGATCTTGGCTTCAATCTCCTCGAGAACACTCTGGGCCATGGGCACCAGACGGTCTCGTCCCTCGAGTCTGGGCGCGAGCAGCCCGTCGGCGGCGACCACGACCGGCTCGCCGCGAGGGTCGATGAAGGGATACTCGGCGTACCGCGTGATGCCAGCGCGCACGGCCGCCGCGCTGCTCTCGGCGGTGAGCCCGACCGGGGTTCGCGCGCCGACGGCTACCAGATCGACCTGGGCGTTCACGTCGTGCTCCTTCGTTCGACGATCTCCGTTTCGTCGAGATAGTCTGCCTCAGGGGCGGGAACTCGCAGCACGCTCTGCCACACTAGGCAGAGGCGCCTCTCCTCGGGCTCCACGAGCACCGTCACCACGCGCGGGCCGTGCTGCTCGCGCCGCGTGCCGATGCGTGTGGTGAAGCCAAGCGAAATACGCGGGAGCTCGAAGCGCAGGACACCGTCGGGGGTCATGTTCAGGAGCTCGACACGCTCTCCGCCGACAAGGGGCTTCTCGGTCCGCTGGTCCGTGGGGGCACTCAACGCGAAGGAGGGATGGAAGTCATCAGGCAGCAAGGGCTTCTTCGATTGCTCCCACCGTGCGTCATATGTCCCCGCGAGCTTGCGCCGCGGCATCCATGAGGAATCGATCGGGCCGAACCCCGCCGGACCCATCTCCGCTGGCTCGCCACGTGGATACTCTATCGCGTGGGCCACTTGCCCAACGACGTGAGCTGCCCGCCGTGCGAAGCCGCGCCCGATCGGGTTCCGCTCGTCGATGCGATGCTTCTGGGGAGCGGGGTCGGTCAGATCGCCGCCACCGAACGCGAACTCGTATCGGATGGGGCGTCTGGTGAACGGCTGCGGCCGGGTCACCGTCACGCTGAGCAACCCCCGGTCGTAGAGGCGATCCCCATGGACGAGCAGTTCCTTGTGGAGCCGTTCGACATGCAGAGAGACTGGCACTGTCGGAGCGGGCTTGTCATGAGGGGCGTGCGCGTGCGCGATGACCAACACGTCCGTGCCCGGCTTCGCCGCGAGAAGATCCGAGTCGTAGCGCAAGCTCGACCGGCCTGGTTCGCCGAAATACTCTGGCGCCAGCACCGGGGGCAGTTGCTCGTCCGCTAGCATGAGCCGTCCCCCGGGAGCGATGTCGAACGTTGCCTTGACCGCGACGAGCCACCAGTGGACCCCGTCCTTGTCGCGCGTCCAGTTCCGCTCCGCAGCGTAAGCTGTGCGATTCTTCAGTGCCCACATTGATTCAACACCCCACACCGGAGCAGCGACGTTAGGTAAATTCAGACGAATGTGTCAAACGTTGTAGGTGTGGGCTCCCAGCGTTCCAGTTGCTCAGATGGCGGATGGTAGGGCCTGCTGGAGAAGGCGTCCCGCCTGTTGGGCTGGTTCCAACCAGACGAGGTGAGGGCTGGGCTCCACCACAATCGGAGGATGTACCGGATGAAGATGCCCATGAATTCGTTGGGAGCAGGGTCGGACGACGGAATGCGCGAGCCCATCTGGGGAAGCAGGCTGGGGTGGATTGTTGGGATGGACGAGGCGGGATGGGTGCTGGTGGATTTCGAGGGAAACAGCGCGGGCCGCCCGTTGGCCGCCCGGCGGACAGTTCCGCTGGAGCCCGAGACGCTACAGGATGCCATTGCTACCCGTCAGCGCGCGGTATTGCTCGTCGAAAATGGAGACCCCTTGATGCCGCTGGTGGTGGGGCTGGAGCAGACACCCAGTCCCACGCCGTTACTGGACGCGGTGCTCGCGCAGCCTGCTCCCACCGAGGAACAACCCATGGAGGCCCATGTCGATGGCAAACGGGTCGTCATTGAGGGCCAGGATGAGATCGTCCTGAGGTGTGGCCAGGCCAGTATCACCCTGCGGCGCAATGGCCGGGTCGTCATCAAGGGCATCCAGCTCGAGAGCCACGCCTCGGGCACTCACCGCATCAAGGGTGGCGCGGTGCAGGTGAACTGACCCATGGCCTCCCTGCTGATGGACATCTACGAGGAGCACCTGGACGAGGCGAGCTTCCTCTGGGTGCAGTGGGAGCGCGCCCTGGTGGCGCCGGATTACAACTTGGAGGACGCGGCCACGCTGGATGAGCGGCTTCTGGCGCACCTGGACGGACTGGTGGTGGGCGGCGAGCCCGTGGCCAGGGAACTGCTGTTGCCCGCGCTGGACTCGGAGGACCCGCCGCGCATCTCCGCCGCGCTCTGGGCGCTGCTGGCCGAACCCGTGCGCATGGAACTGGCGGAACTGGTGAAGCAGGTGCGGGCCGCCGCTCCCGAAGGGCCGCTCGCCGCCCTCCGGCGGGCGCTGGAACTGAACGGACGGCCGGAGGTGGGCGAGGCCCTGCTGCCATTGTTGAAGGCGCAGGAGCCCCTGCTTCAAGCCTGGGCGCTCAAGGTCCTCGCCGCCAAAGGTCCTCGCCGCCAGGGGACAGCTCCCTCGCGGTATCGAAGTGGAGGTGCTCGGCTCCCCGGACGCCCGGGTAGTGGTGGCCGTGCTTCGCGCAATGCCGTCCTTGCCCCGGGACGTGGCCTCGCGCGAACTGCCCCGGTTGCTGGTGGACGCCCGTCCTGGCGTGCGGGAAGCCGTCATCACGGCGGGGATGATGTCTGGAATAAACGCCGCCTGGGATGCATGCCGCAAGGTGGTGGATTCACGCACGAGGGTGGACCGGACGTCGCTGGTGTTGCTGGCGCTCGGGGGAGACGAGCGTGACCTGGTGCGGCTGCTGGCGTGCACTGGGGTGGAGGCGATGCGCGAGGACTCCCTCTGGGCCCTGGGCTTCAGTGGCCGGGTGGAGGCTGCCGAGGCATGTCTGGAGTTCATGGGGCCTGGACCCGTGGCGGCACTGGCGGGCGAGTCCTTCAGCGCCATCACCGGGCTGAAGCTGGAGGGCACCTTCGTAGGGGGGGAGGAGGAAGAAGAGCCGCTGCCCCCGCTGGAGGAGGACCTCTCACGGGAGCTGGAGCCTCAGCCGGAGGATGCGCTCCCGGTGCCAGCAAGAGAGGCGGTGGCCGCGTGGTGGAAGGAAGCCCGGAAGGACTTCGCCCGCGGTACCCGCTACCTGCGCGGACGCGCGTTCAGTCTGGATGGGCTGCTGGATGAGCTGGAGCGAGGCCCCATGCGGCGACGGCACATGCTCGCGCTGGAGCTCTTCCTGCGGAGCCAGGGGGCGTGCCAACTCCAGACGCGGGCCTTCACTCAGCGACAGCACGCCGGGCTGGCGCAGGCCCGGGAGATGCGCGGACGTCTGTCGGCCTCTGCCTTCCCGCGTATTTTGGGCGGCTGAGGCCCAGGGCCGAGGGCAATGGCGTCGCCTGCGCCCAGGTGCAGAACCCAGGCACGCTACGCCTCCCAGTGGGAGGCGGCGTGCCTCGGGAGCGTCGTTACGCGGTGGGCGTCTGGGCCTTCTCGTCCTGCTGAGGCTCGGTCTTCGCCGGCTGCTCGCCCGACGCCGCCGGCTCGCTCGCCGCCGCCACCGCCTGCTGCTGCGCCGCCTCCGCCGTGGCACGGGCCTGCGCGGCCTCCTCCACCTTCCGGTCGCTCGCCGCCATCTCGTCCGGCGTCAGCTCCGTGCGCTCGGCCAGCATGCCCGTCTTCTTCTCCAGGTCCTTGATCGCCCGGCGCAGCAGATCCCGCTCCAGCAGCGTGCGGTTCAGGCGCTTCTCCAGCGCCTTGTACTTGTCCTTCACCAGCTCCAGCTCGTTCTTGCTGGCCGCGAAGATGCGCTGCTGCGAGTCCGCCCGGCCCTTCACGCGCTTCAGCTCGCGCTCCAGATCGGCCGCCCGGCTGCGCTCCTTGTTCGCCGTCTGCTCCAGCCGCTCCATCTTCTCGCGGTCGGCGTCGTTCAGGTCCCGGTAACGGCGCTGGGCCTTCTCCGCGGCGGGCTCGGCGGCGGCGGCGGGCACCACCGTCGTGCTCGTGTTCACCACCCGCTCCTCCGGCTGCGCCGGGGCCGACAGCTGCTGCGCCTGCGCCGGGGCCGTCACCGCCGGAGCGGCAGCGGGCGCCGGAGCGCCGCCACGGCGGCCTCCCTTGCCGCCCATCTCCACCTCGGACTTCAGGCGGGCGATCTCCGCCTCGGCCTGGGCCAGCTCGCCCCGGACCACCTCCAGCTGCAGGGACGCGCTGCGCTCCACCTCGGCGCGGGCCTTGGCCAGATCCTTCTCGCCCTTCTCCCCCTCCTTCTGCTCGTAGAGCTTGCGCTTGGCCTGCTTGAGCTGCTCCTTCACCTCCTGCAGCTGCGCACGCTGTTCATCCATCTCCTTGCGCCTGCGATCCAGCTCCGCCTCCAGCTTCGCGCGCGCCTTGCTGTCCGACTCCAGCTCGGCCCGCGCCGTGGGCGAGGACGACGAGGGGAGCGCCGCGGCCGACTTCTGGCCGAAGAACACGTAGGCGAGCGTGGCGAGGAAGAGCACCGACACGACGACGAGCAGAACTTCCAACACGGGGGTGACCTCCGGGGATGATGCAAAAAGCGGCGCAGCCTAGCGTCCGGCGGCGGCACGTCAATAGGTCTCGTTGCCCGCCCTCCGGCCGTCAGGACAGGCCCCACCCCGCCCGCTCCCTCCTGCGAGGTGGGGACCCGCTGCTCAAGTTAGGGGCCAGGGTGCCGGGGTGCCGGAAAGCCCGTACGGTGGCGCGCAGGGTAGGGGGGCTTTCTCCGGGACCGGGAAAAACGTAAAGGTGGGGGCTCGCGCACCGTCCTGGAGGAACCCCGCGTCATGGCTCACCTGGAGCTCATCCCCAAGGAGAACGTTTCCAGCTTCCGCAAGCTGGCCATCGGCAGCTGGAAGACGGCGTACGACCCGACCGTCTACGGGACGATGACGCTGCGCATGGACAAGGCCCTGGCCTACATCGAGGCCTTCCGTGTGAAGACGGGCATCCGGCTCACCGTCACCCACCTGCTGGCCAAGGCCATGGCCGAGGCGCTGCGCCGCTGCCCGGACGCCAACGCCATCCTCCGCTTCAACCGCATCTACCTGCGCAAGCGCATCACCATCTCCACCCTCGTGGTGCAGACGGACGGCGGCAAGGTGGACCTGACCTCGGCGAAGATCGACGACGCCGAGCAGAAGTCCCTCCGGGAGATCTCCGCCGAGCTCGAGGCCGCCGTGCAGAAGGTCCGCCAGCGCAGGGACGAGGCGCTGGAGAAGAGCAAGGGCACCATCCACGCGCTGCCCTACGCCTTCCTCAACTTCTTCACCTGGCTCATCTCCTTCTTCATGTACACGCTGAACTGGGACATGACGTGGGCGGGCATGCCCCGGGACGCGTTCGGCTCGGCCATCATCACCAACGTGGGCTCGCTGGGGCTGGACACGGCGTACGTGCCGCTGGTGCCCTACACGCGCGTGCCCATCTTCATCGCCCCGGGCGCCATCAAGGACGCCCCCGTGGTGGAGAACGGCAAGGTGGTGCCCGGCAAGCTGATGAACGTGAATGCCTCGTTCGATCACCGCTTCATCGACGGCTTCCACGCCAGCATCCTCGCCAACACGTTCCGCGAGATGCTGGAGAACCCCTTCGAGCACTTCGACAAGCTCGACGAGGTGGCCCCCGCGGTGCCGGCGGACGTCAAGCCGCCGGTGTCCGCCGCGGGGTAGTCCCCCCGGGTTCCCGCTACGCCCAGGCGTTGCGCCAGGCGCGGGAGCCCATGCTGGCCCCCATCTCGCGCAGGCGCCGCACCCGCTCGGGGATGGGCGGGTGGGTGGAGAACAGGCCCATGATGGCGCCGCCGGACAGCGGGTTCACGATGAACAGGTGCGAGGTGGCCGGCGCCCGGTCATAGGGCATCAGCTCCGCGCCGCGCTCCAGCTTCAGCAGCGCATTGGCCAGCGCATCCGGATCCCCACACAGCTCCGCCCCCGTCGCGTCCGCGCCGTACTCGCGCGAGCGGCTCACCGCCAGCTGCAGCAGCGTGGCGGCGATGGGCGCCACCAGCAGCACGCCCAGGTTGCCCAGCGCGTGCCCCAGCCCCTCCTCGTCGTCATCGCGGCTGAGCAGCGAGCCGCCGAACCAGAAGAGCATCTGCGCCGCGTAGCTGATGACGCCCGCCAGCGTGGCCGCCACCGTGCCAATCAGCGTGTCGCGGTTCTTCACGTGCGCCAGCTCGTGCGCCAGCACGCCCTCGAGCTCCCGCTGATCCAGGATGTCCAGGATGCCGGCCGTCACCGCCACCGCGGCGTGCTCCGGGTTGCGGCCCGTGGCGAACGCGTTGGGCGTCCGGGTGGGCAGCAGGTACAGCTTCGGCTTGGGCATCCCCGCCCGGGCCGCCAGCCGCTCCACCATCTGGTGCAGCCACGGCGCCTCCGCGTACTCCAGCGGCTGCGCCCCGTGCATCGCCAGGGCGATCCGATCGCTGAACCAGTACGAGCCGAAGTTCATCACCACGACGAAGAAGCCCGCCACGACGAGCCCCTGCGGGCCGCCCAGGCGCTCGCCGACGAACAACATCAGCGCCGTGAGTCCCGCCAGCAGCACCGTCGTCTTCAGCGCGTTGCCCAGCCGGTGTCCCCAGCCGCTCCCGCGCACGCCCCCCTGGGGCATCGACGAGCCATACCTCCCGCCAGCACTCATGACGTTGCCTTGCCTTTCCTTTCCCCTCTCGGGTTCTGGATCAACCTAAGCAGGCGGCGGGGCGCGTCAAACGCACCCGGAACCCCCGGCGCTCGTCAGAGGTAGAAGCGGTCCACGACGCCCGCGGTCCTCTGCAGGATGGCGCTCCAGCCGACCCAGCCGTCGATCGGCCCCTTGTCCGCCAGGTGCTCGGCCCCCAGCGCGCCCAGAGAGCCCGTGCAGCCCTGCACCGTGCCCAGCCCGGACTCGCGCACGTGCTCCAGCAGCTGGCGCAGCGTCGGGATGCGGCGCGTCTCGAAGCGGTCCGCCACGTCCTCGCGCGGTGGCTCGAAGTCCGGGTCATCCAGCCGGCCCTCGAGGAAGCGCTCCAGTGCCCACCAGAAGAGGTACACCTCCGCCTTCCGGCCCGACGCCACCGCCGCCGCCGCGATGGCCAGCCCCTGGTGCACGCGGTCGTAATCGCCGCTGTGCAGGAAGACGACCACCTTGGGCGCGGGAGTACTCACGCGGCCCTCATACCGTCCACCCTCCCACCCGTCCACCCGCACTCCCCGTCCGCTCCCGTTGAACAGCCGTGGCTTGCGCCTGCTTGCCCTACTTGCTAGGGAATCGGGGATATCGGACACTCTCCGCGTTTTTGTAAATTTCCAGGCACATGGTTCCTACACAGGGCAGGCGAGACGTCATGGGTGAGGAGTCGACGGCGAAGCGCAAGGACGATCACCTCGACCTGTGCGCGACCGGAGACGTCGAGCCGGCACAGAACAGCACGCTGTTGGAGTGCGTCCGGCTGGTGCACTGCGCGATGCCGGAGCTCTCCGTGGACGAGGTGGATCTCTCCACGGAGTTCCTCGGCAAGAAGCTGCGCTACCCGCTGCTGATCACCGGCATGACCGGTGGCACGGAGCGGGCCGGGGCGGTGAACCGGGACATGGCGCTGCTGGCCGAGCGGCACGGGCTGGCCTTTGGCGTGGGCAGTCAGCGCGCCATGGCGGAGAACCCCCAGCTGGGAGCGACGTTCCAGGTGCGGCAGGTGGCGCCCACGATTCCCGTGCTGGGCAACATCGGCCTGTACCAGGCGGTGGGGCTGGGCGTGGACGGGGTGCGGCGGCTGGCCGAGGCCATTGGCGCGGACGGCATGGCGCTGCACCTCAACGCCGGCCAGGAGCTCACCCAGCCCGAGGGCGACCGGGACTTCCGCGGCGGCTACAAGGTGGTGGAGGGGCTGGTGCGCGTCTTCGGCGCGCGCCTGCTGGTGAAGGAGACGGGGTGCGGCATCGGCCCCGAGGTGGCGCGCCGGCTGGTGGAGCTGGGCGTGCGCAACCTGGATGTCTCCGGGCTGGGCGGCACCTCGTGGGTGCGGGTGGAGCAGCTGCGCGCCTCGGGCGTGCAGGCCCAGGTGGGCGCCGAGTTCTCCAGCTGGGGCATCCCCACGGCGGCGGCCATCGCCACCGTGCGCAGGGCCGTGGGCCCGGACGCCCGCCTGGTGGCCTCGGGCGGACTGCGCACGGGCCTGGACGTGGCCAAGGTGCTCACCCTGGGCGCGGACGTGGGCGGCATGGCCCTGCCCCTCTTCCGCGCGCAGCAGCAGGGCGGACTGCCAGCGGCCGAGCAGGCACTCGCCACCATCCTCACCAGCTTGAGACAGGCGCTCGTGCTCACCGGCAGCCGCACCTGCGCGGAGCTGCGCCAGAAGCCCCGTATCATCGTGGGGGAGTTGAAGGACTGGCTCGCGGCACTGTAGGGATTATTCCCGCGGCTCCGAATTGCCTTCCGTCGTGGAGAAACGAATGTCCGAATCGCTGACGTCCCGGTTGTCTGGCTTCCACAAGCTGTCGATGGTCGAGCGCCACGAGAAGCTCTCCCAGATGCTGGGCCTGGACGAGATGGACCTGGCGCAGCTCCAGGGCATCAGCGCGCTGCAGCCGGGCCTTGCGAACAAGATGATCGAGAACGCCGTGGGCACGTTCTCGCTGCCGCTGGGTCTGGGGTTGAACCTGCAGATCAACGGCCGCGACTACCTGGTGCCCATGGCGGTGGAGGAGCCGTCCGTGGTGGCGGCGGTGTCGTTCGCCTCGAAGATCGTCCGCGAGGCGGGTGGCTTCACCGCCGAGGCCGATGATCCGATCATGATCGGCCAGGTGCAGCTCACCCGCTACGGGGACCCCACCGAGGCCACCAAGCGCATCATGGCCGCCAAGGAGGCCATCCTCGCGCTGGCCAACAGCTTCCACCCGTCCATGGTGAAGCGGGGCGGTGGCTGCAAGGACATCGAGGTGCGCGTGCTGCCGGCCCCCGAGGGTCCGCGCGGTGAGCCGCTGCTCGTGGTCCACCTGATCATCGACACGCAGGAGGCCATGGGGGCCAACCTCATCAACACCATGGCCGAGGGCGTGGCCCCGCTGCTCGAGCAGCTCACGGGCGGCAAGGTGTTCCTGCGCATCCTCTCCAACCTGGCGGATCGCCGGCTGGCGCGCGCCACGTGCCGGATTCCCGTGGCGCTGCTGGCGGACTTCGACATGCCGGGAGAGAGCATCGCCGAGGGCATCTACCAGGCGAGCCGGTTCGCGCTGGCGGATCCCTACCGGGCGGCCACGCACAACAAGGGCATCATGAATGGCATCGACTCGGCGGCCATCGCCGCGGGCCAGGACTGGCGCGCCATCGAGGCGGGTGCGCATGCCTTCGCCTGCCGGGATGGGCAGTACCGGCCGCTGTCGACGTGGCACGTGGAGGACGGGCACCTGATTGGCCGCATCGAGCTGCCCATGGCGCTGGGCCTGGTGGGCGGTCCCATCAAGATCCACCCGGGCGTGCAGGTGGCCATGAGGATCCTCCGCGTGGAGTCGGCGCGCGAGCTGTCCATGGTCTTCGCGGCGGTGGGACTGGCGCAGAACTTCGCGGCGGTGCGCGCGCTGGGCTCGGTGGGCATCCAGAAGGGCCACATGGCGATGCACGCGCGGTGCGTGGCGGTGACGGCGGGCGCGCGCGGTGACTGGGTGGAGAAGATCGCCGAGCTGCTGGTGACGGCGGGCCACGTGAAGGTGGAGAAGGCCCGGGAGATCATCGAATCACTGTCGGAGTCGGACTTCCGCGCTGCCACCGGCACCGACGGGTGACAACATCCTCTCCCACCGGGAGAGGGCCGGGGCGAGGGGTTCCTCTCGCCCTGGTCATGACAGGACATCATGGACACGAACAACACTTCCTCCCTGACCGGCTTCGGCGCGGGCAAGGTCATCCTGCTGGGCGAGCACAGCGTGGTGTACGGCTACCCGGCGCTCGCGGGCCCGCTGTCACGTGGCGTGACGGCGAAGGGCGAGCCGTCCAACAAGTGCCAGCTCGTCATTCCGGATGCCCTCATGCCCGAGCAGCGCAAGGTGCTGAAGGCGGCCTTCGCGCGGGCCATGGCGGCGTGCGGCGAGCCCGGGGTGAAGGTGTCGTTCGACACGGATCTGCCGCTGTCCATGGGACTGGGCAGCTCCGGGGCGCTGTCGGTGGCGTGCTCGCGGGTGCTGCTGCAGGCGGCGGGGCGCAAGGCGTCGGCCTCCGAGGTGGCGGCCGTGGCGTGGGAGATGGAGCAGGAGTTCCACGGGACGCCGTCGGGCGTGGACCACACGACGAGCGCCATGGAGCAGCTCATCCTCTACCGCCGCAAGCCGGGCGCGGAGCATGGCCGGGCCAAGGTGGTGGACAGCCCCAAGCCGCTGAAGCTGGTGGTGGTGATGGCGGGCGCGCGCAGCCCGACGAAGCAGACGGTGGGCGCGCTGCGCGAGCGCCAGAAGCGCTGGTCCGAGCGCTACCAGCGCATCTTCCGGGAGATCGGCCTGCTGGCGTCCGAGGGCGCCGAGGCGGTGGAGGAGGGGGACCTGGAGGCGCTGGGTGACGTGATGAACGTCAACCACGGCCTGCTCGCGGCGCTGGGCCTGTCCTCGCCGGGCCTGGACGACATGGTGCACCGGCTGCGCAACATGGGCGCGCTGGGCGCCAAGCTCACGGGCGCCGGTGGAGACGGTGGCGCCGTCATCGGCCTGTTCACGGAGACGGAGCCGGTGGTGCACGAGCTGACGCGGCTCGGCATCCGGTGCTTCGACAGCCAGCTCGCGGGCCCGCGCGCCGAGGGAACCCGGGGGGCGGCATGAAGGCCACCGTCCGGGCACACCCCAACCTCGCGCTGGTGAAGTACTGGGGCAAGCGGGATGACGCGCTCATCCTCCCCCACCAGTCGAGCCTCTCGATGACGCTGTCGCCCTTGTCGGTGCGGACGACGGTGGCCTTCGGCGTGGGCTCGGCGGACGAGGTGGAGCTCAACGGGTACGTGGCCAAGGGCAGCGAGCGCGACCGCGTGCTGCGCGTGCTGGACGCGGTGCGCGCCGAGGCGAAGGGCGCGAAGCTGGGCCCGGCGAAGATGGTGTCGCGCGGGGACTTCCCGGCGTCGGCGGGCCTGGCGAGCAGCGCGGCGGGCTTCGCGGCGCTGGCGGTGGCGGCGCGCTCGGCGGCGGGGCTGCCGGCGGACCCCCAGGCGGCGAGCATGCTGGCCCGGCTGGGCAGTGGCTCGGCGTGCCGCAGCGTGCAGGGCGGCTTCTGCGAGTGGATGCGCGGCGAGCGCCCGGACGGCACGGACAGCTACGCGGTGCAGCGCTTCGACGAGAAGCACTGGCCGGAGCTGCGCATGGTGGTGGCCATCGTCAGCCGCGACGAGAAGGAAGTGAAGTCGCGCGACGGCATGAAGAACGCCGTGGAGACGAGCCCGTACTACCCGGCGTGGGTGAAGGACGCCGAGGCCGAGGTGGTGCGCGCCCGCGAGTACCTCGCGAAGAAGGACCTGCAGGCGCTGGGCGAGATGTGCGAGCGCAACGCGTGGAGGATGCACGCCACGTCGCTCGCGGCGGATCCGCCCCTCTGCTACCTGATGCCGAAGACGCTGGAGCTGATCCACTCGTTGCGCGAGCAGCGGAAGAAGGGCGTGCCGGTGTGGTTCACGCTGGACGCGGGCCCCAACCCCTGCATCCTGACGGACGCGGCGCACGAGCTGGCGGCCGAGGCGGCGGCGATGGCCTGCGGCGCCACCGAGGTGGTGCGGTGCGTGCCGGGCGGTGACGCGACGCTGCTGACGGAGCACCTCTTCTGATGGAGCGCGCGCTCTCGGCCCCGGGGAAGCTGTTCGTGTCTGGCGAGTACGCCGTGCTGTGGGGCGGCGTGTCGCGCGTGGCGGCGGTGGGCCCGCGGACGGCGGCGCTGGTGAGCCGGCGGGCGGACAGCCGGGTGCACGTGTGCGTGGAGGAGGGGACGCTGTCGGGGCGGACGACGCCTCGGGGCGTGAAGTGGGACCGGGAGGTGCCGGCGGGCTTCTCCTTCGTGGCGCGCACGCTGGACGAGGCGCTGCGGCTGCACGGGCGCGAGTCGGTGGGCTTCGACCTGGCGGTGTCGCCGTCGGCGGTGGATGCCAACGGGCGCAAGCTGGGCATGGGCGGCAGCGCGTGCGCCACGGTGCTGGCGGCGGACGCGGTGCGCTTCGTGCTGGAGGAGAAGTTCGACGCGCTGAAGGTGGCGCTCGTCTCGCACGCGGCGGCGCAGGGCGGGAAGGGCAGCGGCGGTGACGTGGCCGCGAGCTACGCGGGCGGTGTGGTGCGCTACCGGCGCTACGAGGTGTCGGGGCTCATCGAGGCGTCGAGCGCGGGAGGCTATCGCGCGGCGCTGGACGCGGCGCCCACGGTGGACGTGTGGCGGCTGCCAGTGCCCAAGGTGTCGCTGGGCTATGCCTTCACGGGGGAGAGCGCCTCGACGCGGGTGCTCATCTCGCAGGTGGAGGCGAAGATGGGCGAGGCGGGGCGGCGGGCCTTCGTGGAGCGCTCGGACGCGCTGGGGCACGAGATTGAAGTAGGACTCGGGGGCGGGGACTTCCGCGCCTTCTCCGAGGCCGTGCGCGAGCAGCACGCGCTGCTCCAGGAGTTGGGTCCGCTGGAGACCGAGCCGATGCACCGGGTGCTGGCGATGGCGTCGGCGTACGGGTGCGTGGGCAAGCAGTCCGGTGCCGGAGGCGGGGACGGTTGCATCCTGTTCGCCCCGGACGCGGAGAAGCGGGCCGCGCTGCTCGAGGGCATCCGCGCGCGGGGCTTCCACACGCTGGAGCTCGACGTGGAGCCCGGCGTGCGCGGCGAGGCCCAGCCGGACGCGCGGCTGCGCGCATGGCTCGACGCCTCGCGGTGAGGAGCGCGCCGGGCGATGATGGGCACCCCATGAGGACTCTGCCCCATCGCCTGTTGCTGCTCGTGTCATTCGCCGCCCTTCTGGGGTTCCCGGGTGGGGCGGTGGCGGGTTCCCCCGAGCCCCGTTCGCCCACGAAGGAGGAGCGGGTCCGCTACCCGTGGCTCTCCGCGGAGCGCTCCATCCGCCCGCTCGCCGAGGCCCTTCCACCTCCGTCCGGCTACACGCGGGTGGCTGTCGAGGACGGGTCCTTCGGCGCGTGGTTGCGCGGCCTTCCGCTGCGTCCCCCGGGCACCCCGGTGAATGACTTCGGAGGACAGGAGATCCTGGCCGGGGACCATGCCGCCCTCGCGGCCGTGGCCGAGTTGGATGTGGGCTCGGCCAACCTCCAGCAGTGCGCGGACTCCATCATCCGCCTCCACGCCGAGTGGCAGTGGTCGCGCGGCCAGAAGGAGCGCATCGGCTACCGCTTCACCAGCGGAGACCTGGCCTCCTGGTCGCGCTACGCGGCGGGCGAGCGCGCCCGGGTGTCCGGCTCCAAGGTGTCGTGGGTGAAGAGCGGGCCGGTGGATGGCTCGCGGGCCTCGTTCCGCGCTTACCTGGACCTGGTCTTCACCTACGCGGGCACGCTGTCCCTGGCCAACGAGCGGCAGCGCCCCAAGCGCGCCGACGTGCGGCCGGGCGACTTCTTCGTGCTGGGCGGCAGCCCGGGCCATGCGGTGCTGGTGCTGGACGTGGCGCGCAACGCGAAGGGCGAGCGGGTGGCGCTGCTCGGCCAGGGCTTCATCCCGGCTCAGGACTTCCACGTCCTGTCGCCGGGTGAGGACGGCCCCTGGTTCTCACTGGAAGGAGACGAGGTGGCGACGCCCTTCTGGAAGCCCTTCCCCTGGTCCTCGCTTCGGCGGTTCCCGGGGCTCTGACCCCCGCACGCTCTCCGAGCGAGCGACCGTCCCTGCCTCACCGTGCTCCGGTACACCGTTTAGCTTCAAGGTGTCATGTCCACCGGGCTGAAAGCAGGGCGTGCATCCACTCCTTGGCGGCCCGTGGCCATCTACGCCGTGGTCGCCGGGTCGTGGATCATCCTCTCCGACGTCCTGCTCGCGGGGGTGGTGCGGGGCCTGGGCACGTTCGTCCAGGTGCAGATCCTCAAGGGCTGGTTCTACGTCGCCGCCACCTCGGTCCTCCTGTACGCCCTCATCCGCAAGGACACCGCCGCCCTCCGCGAGTCCGAGGCCCGCCACCGCGCGAGTCTGGAGAGCATGGCCGACGCCCTCATCCTGGTCGATTCCCACGGGCGGATCGTGGAGGCGAACAAGGCCGTGCTGACACTGTTCGGACTGGAGGCGCCCGGGATGCCGGCGGAGCTCCGGCGCTTCATCGAGCTGCTCGATCTCCGCCATCCCGACGGAAGCCCGATCGCCTGGGACGCGCTGCCCAGTCAGCGGGCCTTGAGAGGCGAGACGGTCCGCGAGCAGGAGCTGTTGTCCCGGCATTCCAACGGAGCGCTGCTCCACATCAGCGCGACGGCCTCCCCGGTCGCCACGGAAGCGGGACGGGCGCCGGAGCTGGCGGTGGTGGTGCTGCGCGATCTGACCGGGCTCAAGCGCCTGGAGCGGATGCGCGATGAGTTCCTCTCCACCGCCGCCCACGAGCTGCGCACGCCCATCACCACCATCAAGGGCTACGCCCAGCTCCTGGATCGCTGGACGCCGGGCGGGCACGAGCCTCGTGAGGGTAAGGCCTTCCGGATCCTCAACCGCCAGAGTGATCGGCTCACGCAGCTGGTGCAGGAGCTGCTCGAGGTGTCCCGGCTCCAGCTCGGCCGGCTCGCGTTGCGGCGCCAGCGCTTCGAGCTGGGCGAGCTGGTGGCGGATGTGCTCGAGCGCATGCAGGGCGTGTCCTCCCGGCACCGGCTCGTGTTGCACCAGGAGGGCCACGTGTTCGTGGACGCGGACCGGGAGCGGATCGAGCAGGTGCTCGTCAACCTGTTCGACAACGCCATCAAGTACTCGCCCGAGGGCGGAGACATCGAGGCCCGGGTGGAGGTCCGCGAGGGCTCGGGCGTGGTGTCGATTCGCGACCCGGGGATGGGTATCCCCAAGGAGCGCCAGGGACAACTCTTCGAGCGCTTCTATCGCGCCCATGCCGGGCTCGAGTCGGACCGCGGAGGCATGGGGATCGGCCTGCACCTGTGCGAGCAGATCGTCCAGCGGCACGGTGGCCGCATCTGGTTCGAGAGTGAAGTGGGGAAGGGGTCGATCTTCTCGTTCAGCCTCGCGTTGGCACAGCAGGTTGGACAGGAGCACGAGGCTCGGGTGTGAACCCGGGACGCGTGGCACCCTCACCCCGTCCCTCTCCCGGAGGGCGAGGGGATATTGGGGCTCGGAACCTCAGGGGTCTGGTGCTTCAGAACATGTGGCCGAAGTTCAGGTAGATGCGCTGGCGGCCCGTCTCCGGGGACATGGCCCAGTCGAAGCGCACCACCGCGGCTCGCCGCGCCAGCCGCAGCCCCGCGCCCACTCCCGGGTGCCACTTCCACCACGGCCCGTTCTCCACGCCCGGGTGCCACACCCGCCCCAGGTCCACGAAGCCCACCGCACCCGCGATCACCGGCGAGCCGAACAGGTTGAAGTCGAAGGCCCGGTACCGCAGCTCCGTGTTCGTGAACGCCTTGATGTTGCCCGCGAACCGGTTGCGCTCGATGCCGCGCACGCTGCTCATGCCGCCAATGCCCTCGGAGGAGCTCACGCCCCCCGTGTTCACCCACTCGAAGAAGGGCACCTGGCCGAACAGCATGTCCAGCGTCACCCGCTGCGCCAGGATGAAGCGCGGGCCCAGCTGCCAGTAACGCCGCTCGCTCAGCGTCACGCCCGCGTACTGGTAGCGGCTGCCGGTGGCGGTGCCCGACACGCGCAGGCTCACCTCCTCCACGCCTCCGCGCACCGGATCCGACTCGTTGTCACGCGTGTCCCACAGCACACCCGCGGTGATCTGCCCCGTGGCTCCTCCCTGGATGCCCTCGGGCTTGAGCTGCGCCAGCACCGAGGCCTCGAACGGATCCACCTCCGTGTACCGCCACGAGTAACCCACGTAGGACTGGAAGGGGTGGTTCTCTCCCCAGGGCCGGCCGCGCAGGCGTACCCACGCGCCCGGCGCGTTCTTCGTGTAGTTGAAGCGCTCCTGCGTCTCATCGCCGTTGAAGTCCTGCGCGGACACGTTGCCCGCTCCGTAGAAGGGGCTGCGCAGCTCGCGCCGGTACTCCAGGCGGAACTCCAGGCGCATGGGGCCGATGAGCCGCGGCCCGTCGTAGCGCAGGTAGTGGCTCTGCTGGCCCCGGCTGGTGAACATCGCCTGGAGGGAGATGGCGTGCCGGTAGGGGATGTAGCCGGGTGAATACAGGTAGGCGCCGGCCACGCCGCCGTACGTGAAGCCCTGGTCCGAGTTGTAGCTCAACAAGGGGATCGCGATGGCGTCGATGCCCTTCTCCTTCTTCGCCGGCTGCTCCGCGGGAGCGGTAGCCGTGGGAGCAGCGGGAAGGGCATCCGGCGGAGCAGCCGTGGCGGTGGCCAGCGTCGTCAACAGCAGCGCGGTCGTGAGCATCACAGCCCAAGGTGCCACGCGAAGAAGGGATGGGACCATCTTCACGTTCGGGGGCCATGCCCGTCTGGCTGCTCTCCAGCGGACCGCCCCGGAATACCCGGCTGGTGTCCGCCCGCGTGCGCATATCTGGGGCGCATCGTGGTGCTGGGGGGAGGGGAGACGAGACCGTGAAAGAAGTCATCAACCCGCAGTTGCAGGCGTGGGCTCGAGACTACGTGTGGCGTGTGGGGTCGAAGGTCGGCCCATTGTCGTCTTCACGCCGTCGCAAGTTGCTCGTCGTCCATCTGGACGGCGTGCCCAAGGCGCATCTGGACGAGGCCGTCCGCACCGGACGCATGCCCTTCCTGTCCAGGCTGGTGACCTCGGGGACCTATGCGTTGGACGGAGCGTTCTGGGGCTCGCCTGCCTCCACGCCCTTCTTCCAGGCGGGCTTCCTCTACGGCCTGCGCCATCCCAACCTGCCGGCCTACACCTGGTTCGACCGGGAGCTCGGCCGCAGGGTGCAGATGAACACCCCCACGGACACGATCGCCGTGGAGTCGCGGCTGGGTTGCCGCCCCGGCTCCAGTCTGCTGTCCGGCGGCGGGCACACGTACTTCTCGCTCTTCCAGGCCGAGGCCAACAATCGTCTCTGCATGAGCTCGCTGGCCAGCTACAAGGTCATGGTCCGCGGCTTCAAGTACGAGATGGAGGGCATCCTCGCGGCCCGCACGCAGACGCCGTTCTCGTACATCCGCTCGCTCGGGCGCGACGCGTGGAGCTCCTTCACGGAGATCTACCGCTGGGCCCGCGCGCTCCGCGACTGGCGCCATGAGAGCGGCTTCCTCATGAGCCGCGTCCTGCTGCAGCGGCTCGGGTGGAGCTTCGCCCACACCAAGGCCCTGGTGGACATGGTGCGCGGCGTGCCCTCCGTCTACCTCGTCTACGGCAACTACGACGAGGTGGCCCACCGCCGCGGTCCGCGCTCGGAACAGGCCATGGCGGAGCTGCGGCGCGTGGACGCCTACCTCGCCGAGCTCTACGCCGTGGCCCAGGCGGTGGAGCCCGGCTACGACCTCGTCTTCCTCACGGACCACGGCCACGTGGACAGCCACCCCATCGAGCAGCGCGGAGGCCGCCAGCGCCTGGAGGACATCCTCCTGCGCGGCGCGCCGCTGCCCCTGTCCGAGGACATCGCGCGGGCGCTGCTCGACGGCCGCCCGCACCCGGTGGACGCGCCCCATGCGCCGCAGGAGCCGGTGGTCATCGAGTCCGGCAACTTCTCCCATGTCTACCTGACGCGCGAGCGCGAGCCGCTCGAGGCCACGCAGCTGGTGGCGCGCCACCCGGAGGTGCTCGCGAGGGCCATGGGCCATCCGGACATCGCCATCGTGGCGCTGCGCCGGGGTGACTCGGCGGTGGCCATCATCGGCGGCGGGGTGTACGGGCCGGACGAGATCGACAGCGCGCCGCTGGACGCGGAGTTCTCGCGCCGCGCGGTGGCGGACTTCCTGCGCGAGCTGCCCCACATGCCCACCGCGGGAGACCTGGTGCTCTACGGCCAGGCGGTCTCCAAGGGCGGCACGGTGGGCTTCGCCTGGGAGTTCGGCTCGCACGGCGGCCTCACCCGCACGGAGACCAACAGCGTCATCTGCTGGCCCACGAGCCTCCCGGTGGACCTGTCCGGACTGAGCCACGTCACGCAGTTGCACGACCGGCTGTCCGAGGTGTACCGCGACGGCGCCCGGCCCCTGGTGCGTCCGGAGGACTCGCCGGAGGACTCGGAGGAGAGGTGGGCGGAGGCGACATGAAACGCCCCGCGGGCCGGACGTTCCTCAAGGCACTGGCGGTGGGGGTGGGGGTGGCGTTGTCCGCCGCCCTCATCACCAGCGTCTTCTTCCAGTTGAACCCGCGTGGGGCCGGGCCCCTGCTCGTCCCACGCTTCCCGCTGGAGAAGTTCGTCCGCGACCTGCCGGGCCACTTGCGGTGGCTCATCCCCTTCATGCTGCTCTCCGCGGCCATCATCCCGCTGCGGGCGGTGCAGTGGCAGAGGACGCTGAGCAAGCCCGTCCCCCTGCTCGAGCGCTACCACCTGGTGGCCATTGGCGCCTTCACCCACAACGCGGTGCCCGGGAAGCTCGGGGACGTCATGCGCTCGTTCCTGATGTCGCGCACCCAGCGCATCCCCTTCCTGCAGTCGCTCGGCTCGGTGCTGGTGTGCAAGCTGCTGGAGTTCGCCGCGCTGATGGGGCTGTTGGCCGTGTCCTTCCTCGGGCCCTTGGGCGAGACGATGTCCGGGTTCGCCGGTCCGCTGCGGATCGCCGTGGGGGTGTGCGTGGGACTGGTGGTGCTGGTGGTGCTGCTGGCCCACTACGCGCTGCCGCTGGCCCGCTGGTTGGAGCGCAAGCACCGGCTGCCGCGGGCCCGGCACCTGCTGGGGCACGTGTCCGAGGGGCTGGGCACCGCGCGCAGCTTCCGGGGCATGGCCAAGGCGCTGGTCTTCTCCGTGGGGCCGGTGCTGGCGCCCGCCCTGGCCTATGGGTTGGCCCTTCGGGGCATCGGCGTGCGCGGGGGCCTCTTCGCTGGTGCCGTCATCCTGGGCGCCATCGCGCTCGGCCAGGCCCCCGGGGTGCCGGCGGGCACGGGCATCTACTTCGGGGTGACGAGCGGGGTGACGAGAGGCCTGCTGGGGGCCACACCCGAGGACGCGGCGGCCTTCTCCATCCTCACCTGGCTGGGCACCGTGCTGAGCCAGGTGGCGGTGGGGGCGATCTCCGTCCGCTTCCGGGGCATCCGGCTGAAGGACCTCCGCAAGGGCGGAAGCCTGGCACGCGAGGCCACCAGCCACGTGGCCCACGAGGCCGTGCAGCCCGTCCACACCCCGGGCTGACGCGGGGGAGTGCTGAAAAAGAAAAAGGCCCCGACTTTTCAGTCGGGGCCTTCTTCAGTGCCCAGGAGAGGACTCGAACCTCCATGCCCTTGCAGGCGCTAGACCCTGAATCTAGTGTGTCTACCAATTCCACCACCTGGGCAGGCGGTGCGTCTCGCTCGGCGGTGCGTTGCGTCGCGTTGACGGGAGCGGTGTATAGATGCCTGAACCGTCCCCGTCAAGCACATGTTTCAACATCACTTCTTCAACGGCCATTTCCCCTCGGACTCGAGCCGGCGCCGGACGGCGGGGTTCTCATCCATGTAGGCCGTGAGGGACTCCTCCGTGATCTCCACGGAGATGTCCTCATTCCCCAGCTCGGTCTGGCAGGACAGGCGGGAGTACGGGCGCACGTCGAACCCCATGTCCAGCCGGTCCATCTCCTGGTCCGTCTGTTCGGAGAGGGACTCGAGGCCCTTGCGCACCCAGATGTGGCAGGTGGAACAGGCGCAGACCCCGCCGCACGAGTGACCCACCTGGGCGCCGGCCTTCTCGGCGGCATCCAGCAGGGTGGTCCCCGTGGACACGTCCACGGTGACGTCTTGCAGGGGGCTCTTGAAGTGGACCTTGGGCACGTCAGAACTCCTCGACCGAATGGCCCGCGACGACCTTCGTCAGGGCCTGGTTCATCACCCGCTCGACGAACGGCTTGCACACGTCGTCCAGGGCATGGATGGCTTCCTTGAGGGCGTGGTGGTCGTTCCCCTGGGCCATCTCGCGCACCTTCGCCATGGCCGCCTCGATGGAGGCCCGCTCCCCGTCCGCCAGCAGCTCCCCGTGCTCGCCGAGCTGCCGCTGAGCCTCGGTGAGGACACGCTCGGCCTCCACCCGCTGCTCGCGCAGCTGGCGCACCTGCACGTCGTCCTCGGCGTGGTCGATGGAGTCGAGCAGCATGTTCTCGATCTCCTCGTCCGTGAGGCCGTGGCTGGGCTTCACCGTGATGGACTGGGTGGTGCCGGTGCTCTGCTCCTTGGCCGTGACGGCGAGGATGCCGTCCGCGTCCACCTGGAAGCGCACCTCCACGCGAGCCATACCGGCGGGCAGGGGAGGAATGCCACTCAGCGTGAAACGGGCGAGGCTGCGGCAGTCCTCCACCAGCTCGCGCTCGCCCTGGAGCACGTGGACGTCCAGACCCGTCTGGCCATCCTTGAAGGTGGTGAAGACCTGGGCCGCGGCGGTGGGGATGGTGGAGTTGCGCTGAATCAGCTTCTCCACCAGGCCGCCCATCGTCTCCAGGCCGAGCGACAGGGGGATGACGTCCAGCAGGAGCACCTCGTCCTGCCGGTCCACGTTGGTGAGCAGGTCCGCCTGCACGGCGGCCCCGAGGGCCACCACCTGGTCCGGGTCGATGTCACTGAGCGGCTCGCGGCCGAAGAGCTCGGCGACGAAGCGGCGCACGGCGGGCACGCGGGTGGCGCCGCCCACGAGGATGACGCCATCCAGCTCCGAGGCCGTCACGCCCGCGTCCTTGAGGGCCCGGCGGCACACCACGCCCGTCTTCTGGATGAGCGGGCGGATCCACTCCTCGAAGTCCGAGCGCTTCAGCGTCTGCCGGTGCGAGCCCACGGTGAGCTCCACCTCGGGCGCGCCGGTGAGGGCCTCCTTGGCCTTGCGTGAGGCTGCCAGCACCTCGGCCACCAGCGACGGGGAGGGGGAGGTCTGGCCCAGGGCCTCCAGCACGCGCTGGGCGATGGCCCGGTCGAAGTCATCGCCGCCCAGGGCCGAGTCACCGCCGGTGGACTTCACCTCGAAGACGCCGTCCACCAGCTTGAGGAGGGAGACGTCGAAGGTGCCGCCGCCGAGGTCGTACACCGCGTAGGTGCCCTGGCTGCCCTTGTCGAGCCCGTAGGCGAGCGCCGCCGCGGTGGGCTCGTTGAGCAGGCGCAGCACCTCGAGGCCCGCGAGCCGGCCCGCGTCCTTGGTGGCCTGGCGCTGGGCGTCGTCGAAGTAGGCGGGCACGGTGATGACGGCCTGCTCCACCCGGCCCGAGAAGTAGCTCTCCGCGCGGCGCTTGAGGGCGCGCAGGATTTCGCCGGACACCTCGATGGGCGTCACCGGCTGGCCACCGGACACCTCGAAGCGCACCACCTTGCCGCCGCTGGCGAACTTGTAGGCCCCCAGCTTGCGCGTCTCCGCGTCCTCCGGGCTGCGGCCCATGAAGCGCTTCACGGAGAGGATGGTGTCCGTGGGGTGCTCGGCCGCGAGCGTCTTCGCCCGCGCCCCCACCACCACGCCCCCGTCCTTCCCGTAGTGCACCACCGAGGGCAGGAGGTTGGACTCCCCCTCGTCCGCCGCCAGGCACCGGGGCTTGCCCTGGATGACGCTCGCCACCAGCGAGTTCGTCGTTCCCAGGTCGATCCCCACCGCGTGCCCCTTGGGCTTGAGGGGATCGTGAATCTGCAGGTAGCCGTTCTTGCTCACGACAGCATCTCCTCCTCGAACGTCTCCACCTGCTCGAGGAAGCGCGTGAAGTACCTCACCCGTCCCAGCGCGTGCGACGCCTTTTTCACCGATGACTCGGCCGGGGGGCCCTTTTCCAGGGTGCGCAGCGTGTCCACGGCCTCCTGGAGGGCGGCCTTGCGGCGCGTCTCCACGTCCGCGGCCATCTTCTGGGCCCGGTCCAGATTCTTCGCTTCCATCGCCTCGTCGAGCGCCTCGCGCAGCTCCATGACCTCCTCGAGGAACTCGAGGGGCATGTCCTTCTGCGCTCCGGCGTCCTCCCGCTCCAGGTCCACCCCGAGCAGCTTCAACAGGTAGAAGGCCCGCCGGGTGGGGTCCTTGAGCGTCTTCGTCGCCTCGTTGAGCGCCGTCGTCTGCTCCAGGGACAGCCGGCGCTCGCGCGCCTCGGCCTGGGCGAAGCGGTCCGGGTGCAGCTTCAGCGACAGCTCCCGGTACTGGCGCTCCAGCGCCGCCACGTCCACGTCGTACGCCCGGGGAAGACCGAAGACGTCGAAGTGGGTCGCTCCCGGTGGCCGGGCGGCGATCTTCCCGCACTCCGGACAGAAGGGGCGTCCCCGCGTGTCCTTCTCACAGTTCCAGCACTTCACTTCGGTGGCCCCTTTCCGGGGGAAAATCAAAGGGCCCGGCTTTGCGCGGCCGAGCCCCCAGTGACTCTCTCATCCCGAGGTTCAACCCGGGATGCTCGATACCCTCACCCCGTCCCTCTCCCGAGGGGAGAGGGGAGGGCGGTCAGACGGAGAAGCTCTCGCCGCAGCCGCACGAGCCCTTCACGTTCGGGTTGTTCAGCTTGAACCCCGAGGCCATCAGCGTCGACTCGTACACGATCTCCGTGCCGAGCAGATACAGGTAGCTCTTCGGATCCACGAACACCCGCACCCCGTCCCGCTCGAAGATCTTGTCCTTCTCGCGCGGCTTCTCCGCCCACTCCATCACGTACGCCAGCCCCGAGCACCCTCCACCCCGCACCGCGATGCGCAGCCCCGCCTCGGGCGTCTGCCGCTCCGCCAGCAGCTTCTTCAGCTGCTCCACCGCGCTCTCGTGCAGCGTGATGCCCCGCGCCGGCTTCGCGGCCGCGGCAGGCGCCGTCGGCGTCTGGCTCGTCTGTGTCGTCGCCTGCTCGTTCATCACGTGCCTCCTCCTTCAACCCGTCCTGCTCAGGCCTTCTGCTGCCGCGCCTCGCGCTTCTTCTTGAAGTCCTCGATGGCCGCCTTGATGGCGTCCTCGGCCAGCACCGAGCAGTGGATCTTCACCGGCGGCAGCGCCAGCTCGCGGGCCACGTCCTTGTTGGAGATGGTCATCGCCTGGTCCACCGTCTTGCCCTTCACCCACTCGGTCACCAGCGAGCTGGACGCGATGGCCGAGCCGCACCCGAACGTCTTGAACCTGGCGTCCTCGATGATGCCCTCGTCGCTGATCTTCAGCTGCAGGCGCATCACGTCGCCGCACGCCGGAGCGCCCACCAGGCCCGTGCCCACGTTCGGGTCGGCCTTGTCGAGCGTGCCGACATTGCGGGGGTTCTCGTAGTGGTCGATGACTTTGTCGCTGTAAGCCATGGTGTTTCCCTACCTATATGAAGCCGTGTCACCGGGTCCGTTACCCGGCGACCGTGCCGGGGCTGGGGGCCCGCTCGCCCTCCAAGCGGGGGAGGGCTCAAAACGGGGCTAGTGCGCCGTCCACTCGATGCTCTTCAGGTCGATGCCCTCCTTGGCCATCTCGTACAGGGGGCTCATCTCGCGCAGGCGGTTCACCTTGTCCACCATGAGCTTGATGACGTAGTCGACCTCTTCCTCGGTGTTGAAGCGGCCCAGGCCGAAGCGGATGGAGCTGTGCGCCAGCTCCTCCTCCACGCCGCACGCGCGCAGCACGTACGAGGGCTCCAGCGACGCCGAGGTGCACGCCGAGCCGGAGGACACCGCCACGTCCTTGATGGCCATCATCAGCGCCTCGCCCTCGACGTAGGCGAACGAGATGTTGAGGTTGCCCGGCAGCCGGTGCTCCAGCGAGCCGTTCACCGTCACCATGTCCAGCTGGTCCGTAATGCCCTTGCGCAGCTTCTCGCGCAGGCGGAGCAGGCGCGCGGACTCGTCGGCCATCTCCAGGCGGGCGAGCTCCGCCGCCTTGCCGAAGCCCACGATGGCCGCCACGTTCAGCGTGCCCGAGCGCATACCACGCTCATGGCCACCGCCGTCGATGATGGGGGCGATGCGCACGCGCGGCTTGCGGCGCACGTAGAGCGCGCCCACGCCCTTGGGGCCGTACATCTTGTGCGAGGTGATGGACGCCAGGTCGACGTTCATCTCCTCCACGTTGAAGGGCACCTTGCCGATGCCCTGCACCGCGTCGCAGTGGAAGAGGATGCCCTTCTGGCGGCACAGCTTGCCGATCTCCGCCACCGGCTGCACGGTGCCGATCTCGTTGTTGGCGAGCATGATGGAGACCAGGATGGTCTTGTCCGTCATGGCCGCCTCGAGCTTCTTCATGTCCACCCGGCCGTCCTTCTCCACGTCCAGGTAGGTGACGCGCGCGCCGCCGGTGGGCATCTCCGCCCACTGCCGGTACACGGCGTCGTTGTCCAGGTCGTGCTTGATGGACAGCTCGGCGAGGTGGTCGCGCGACACGGGCGCGCCGGTGAGCTGGGCCAGCCGCATCAGCTTCAGCTCGTCCAGCCGCTCCTGGCGGATGCGCTCCAGGCGCTTGCAGGTGTCGAGCACCGCCTTGTGCTCGGTCTTCAGGGTGATGATGTGATCACCCTTCTCCTTGTAGAACTCGACCACGCCCTTGATGGCGAGGTTGTCGGACTCGGTGGCGCCGGAGGTGAAGACGAGCTCCTTGTCGGACGCGCCGATGAGCGCCGCCACCTGCTTGCGCGCCTGCTCCACCGCCGCCTCGGCCTTCCAGCCGAAGGGGTGGTTGCGCGACGCGGCATTGCCGAAGTCCTCACGGAGGTACGGCATCATCGCCTCCAGCACCCGCGGATCCATCGGGGTGGTGGCGTGGTTGTCCATGTAGATGGGCAGCTTCAGCATCTCGGTAAACCTTCCGGGCGGCTGTCCGGCCGCTCGCCGCGGGGGCCGGATAACCCCGCGTGCTCTCTAGGTGCTCCTACATGGACACACCTAATGTGGACTGGACCGGTCAAATATAAAAGAGGGCCCCCCCCGGTCAAGACGACATAAGGGGAAGGCGCTCCAGCCCTCTTCAACCACGAATCGGACCGATTCAGTCCACTATACACGGTTGCCCCCACCTGGCACCTGTCCGAGGGGCTCCCGAGCCCCTTGGGGCCTGGGAGGCGTCAGGTGGCAGGTCTGGCTACAGGCCCTTCGCTCAGGCGAGGTGCAGCAGGTGCGCACCGTCCAGGCGTACGGCGACGCCAGTGGCGGTGAGGGTCGCGTTGTATTGCGACATGTAGACGGCGGTGGCGCCAGCACTCAGGTGTTTGATGGAGACGTTGCCGATGGGGCGGCGCCAGACAGGGGAAATAGGCCGTTCGGGGCCGGCGATGAACAGGGTCATGCCATCGGTGCCGAGCCATGCGCCGGGCGCCCAGGGCAGGGGCTCCCACTGCGAACCCTCTGTCGGCGCCAACCAGCGCAGGGTGTCGAGCCAGGAGCCGTCGGGCGCCTCATCGGGCGGCAGCGGGGTCCAGGCCGCATCGGCCTCGCGACGTGCGTACAGGCCGCCGTGGAAGGCCAGCCATGCGTCGCCGACGCGGCTGATGATGGGCGCGCCGGAGCCGGCCAGGAGTGGCGGAAAGCCCTGGCTCCAATCCTCCAGCAGTGGTTCGCCCGCATGGCCGCGGTAGATGCGCATGCGGTTGGTGGTGACGAGTACCTCGTTGGTGCCCATGGGAAACAGTCTGGCGATGAGCTCGGAGCCGGTGTGGGGGAGCCGCCATTTGACCACCGGGGTGCTCGAGGTGACGGCCACCACGTGATTCCTGGCCGAAATCAAGAGTTCCTCTCCCAGCAAGATGGCGGCTCCCCCGACCCGTTCGCCGGGAAGGGGTATGGCGGTCCACCGGGCACCTTCGTCACGTGATTCGTACAGCATGTCGCCAGTCACCGCGAGCCATCGGTTCGGGCGAGCCACGACAGTATGAATACACTCAGGTGCGGTGAGCGGTGTGAATGTGGCGCCAGCGTCGTCGCTGCGGTAGAGGCGGGTCTCGCTGCCAAGACCACTGCGACGGGCGAGCAGGAGCACGGTCTCTCCGGCGACGGGAACGAAGGTGCTCTCGAAGCAGTCGTTGGGTCCGGGGAACATACACCTCAACATAGCGGCACGGCCGGAGACGGCTCCAGCAGCCAACTCGACTTTCGCCATTGTGCCAAACGCACGAGCAGCTTCATCCAGGGGCTTCATTGGCAACGAATGGGAGTCAGTTGTGCCGGCTGCGCAAGCCCACCAGGGTCCTCGGAGGTGTTATGTCTCAAACCCGGTTGCAGTTCCCTCATGCGCTGGTGTTGGCGGTGCGCCTGACTTGCCTCTTCATGGTGCCGGGCGCACGGGTGCGTGCCGCCAGCCTGGCCCTGGTGCTCGCTTCCTTGATGGGCTCTGGCAGGGTGTGGGCGTCCGGGCCGCCTTCATGGAGCGGAAGGGACGGCCAGAGGACGTGTTCCGCGGTGCAGTGCCCCCTGGTCGCACTTCCAGTCGGCGCGCTCTTCCCTGTGTGGCGGCAGGCGGAGCTGTGCATCCAGGAGATTTATAATGATGAGCATCAGGAGAATGTGGTCAGCCGCAACAAGGAATGGCTTTCTTACACCGGAATACGACCGGAACAGATCCGCGCACTGCGCTGTCTGAAGAAGGAGGGATTCACGGGCAAATCGGGCATGGCCGCGGGCGAGCCGGACCTGTGGGATTTCACCGAGAGGACCATGTACGAAATCACGACTCCTTCGGGTGTGGCCTTCCGCAAGGGCAAGCTCGCGGTGCAGCTCGAGCTCGCCAATGACATCTGCTCGAAGATGGAGTGCGGCGGCGTCACCTTTCGTCCGGGGAGCTGGTTTCCCAAGGGGCCCTGTTATGCATTGGGCGGCGCTCTGTACATGCGCGTCGAGAACGTCAGTGGCGTCCTGGTCTATCACGCGCTCATGGACGGGACGAAGGAGGCGGCCCTCGCCACCACCCTCACGACACTCGCGGCGCTCTTGAAGAGTGGTCTCCTGCAACGGTTCGCCGGGGCGCTCGGGCAGAGGCTCGGCAGCAGGGTGGTACCGGGCTATGCGGTGGCGTCGGCGATGGCGGTGATCATCCTGCTCGAGTCGGGACGGGCGGAAGCGAGGGTGGGCTTCGGTGGCGACGAGCCGCTGGCCGCGCTGTTCAAGTTGCTCGAGCACAAGGGCACACCCGTACCGCCCGAGATCCGCCAGATGCTCGAGAACGAGCCAACGCTGAAGAGGGCGGTCGAAGACGCCATGACCGGCAAGAAGGGTCTGACGCGGGCGCAGAAGGAACTGAACGGCAGGGTCCTTCAAATCATCAAGGACAACCAGGAGCGTTCCAGTGCGGAAGACCTCTCCCTGCTGCTGGGCATGACGCGGTTGGCGGGGTCGGCCCTGCCCGCGTCGGACGTGACGGTCCAGACACTCCAGAATGCGCTCGAGGCCAAGAAGGCCGGCAAGTCCGGCAGCGGGAACAACGCGGACCGCGGCAGGAGCGGTGGATTGAGCACGGCGGCGAAGGCGAAGATCGATGATGCCCCAGAGGCGAAGCGCAAGGTCTTCGATGCCCTGTTCAGCCGCACCAGCAAGGATCGTCCCGTTCTCACCGATGACGCGCTGAACCTGTTTCTCTCCATTGTTCCGCCCGACCTGAGCGACGGCGAGGTTTCGGTGCTCGTCTCTCGGCTTCAGCCTTGGGTGGGCGGCTCCGTCGCCGACGTGCTGGCGGGCCTGACGACGGCTGTGGCGGAACTGCGGTTGCCGGATACGGGAGCGAAGCTGCCGGAGGCCGTCACCGATGGCACGATTGGCACGGGTGCCGCGCCGCCGGATTCACGGGAATCGTCCAAGGAACTGATGGCGACACTGGCCTCCGTCGTGCGCCTCGGCGACTACTCGCGGGTGGAGGAGGGCACGCTCTACTTCGAGTCGAAAAGAAACGAGCTCGAGACCGGCTCGACGCTGACGAAGCCGTTGCTCACGATATTGGGAGGCAAGCGTCTCGCCGCCCTGGTCACGTTCAAGGTGACCGGTACCGGGGACGATTGGGTACAAGTGATGATTCTCGGCTCGAGTGTATGGGTCGACGCGGACCAGAACCCATGGGGCGAGGTGGACGAGCTCGTGTCGAACGAGCCGGTCCGATTATTCTGGTACGACGCCCAGAAGAAGTGAGCTGGCCCAGCGAGGCGTGAGCCGGCAGAGCGTGACCCGCGCCGGTCTGGCCCTCATGCAGTGAGCCGGTCTGGAGCGCCCCACTTCGGAACAGGTGCGCCAGGGTGGAACACCCCGTGCGGCCAAGTGGGCGATTTCAGGGCAGCGAGGGGTTGGCCGACAGACTGCAATTCGGGGACTCCGAGAGATTTCGGAGGGAGCGCCGATGAGCACGAACGAGAAGCGGGCCGTGAAGCTGAACGCCGTGGGGGCCATGGAGCTGTCGGTGGGCGGGAGGAACGAGCTGGTGCGGAGCGGAGGGGGCGAGCCGCCGCAGGGGGACGAGCCGCGCCGGTACTCGCAGGCGGGGTGGAGGGCGGGCAAGCCGGAGGAGGACCCGGAGAAGATGAAGAAGTGGGGACTGGTGACGGCGAGGCCGAGCGAGTTCCTCATCCACATGCGGCGGGGCCGCGTACGGGACGTGAGCGGGCAGGGCGCCTCGTGCTTCAAGCTGCCGGGCGACGCGGTGGCCATCGTCCCGACGAGCGTGCAGCGGCTGCAGTTCACCGCGGACCAGGTGACGAACGAGAAGGTCGGCGTGCAGGTGACGGGCCTGGCGGTGTACCGGATCGTCGATCCGCTGGTGGCTTTCCGGATGCTGAACTTCTCCTTCCCGGAGCGGGCGCAGCAGAAGCTGGCGGAGCTGCTGCGGGAGATGTTCGTGGGCGCGGTGCGCCGGCTGGTGGCGAACCTGTCGGTGGAGGAATGCCTCTCCAAGCGCAAGGAGGGGATCGCCACGGAGCTGATGAAGGAGATCGCTCCGGTGGTGTCGGGGAAGGGGCGGCCGGAGGACCGGACGGACTCGGGATGGGGCGTGGTCCTGGACACGATTGAGATCCAGGACGTGCGGGTGCTGTCGGAGACGGTGTTCGCGAACATGCAGGCGCGCTTCCGCGAGGAGCAGGAGCGGGTGGCGCGCGAGGCGGAGCTGGCGAAGGAGCGCTTCATCCAGCGGGAGGAGGCGGAGGCGGAGCGGCAGACCGCGCTGACGCGGCTGGCGACGGAGGAGGAGGTCCGTCACAAGCGGCAGGAGGCGGAGGAGCAGGCGAAGCTGGAGGCGCTGGCGGTCGAGTCGAGGGTGGAGGAGGCGCGGGTCGCGAAGGAGCGGAGCACGCGGCAGGCGCAGGTGTCGCTGGAGCGCGAGACGGCGCTGGCGAAGCTGAACGCCGAGCTGGAGGTGAGGGAGCAGAAGGCGAAGGCGGAGGAAGGGCAGAAGCTGGCGCAGCTGGAGGCGGAGCGGAGGATGTCGGAGGCGAAGCTGGCGCAGGAGCGGGCCCTGGCGGCGTCGAAGGCGCAGGCGGAGCTGGAGAAGCTGAAGCTGGAGCAGCAGGCGCAGACGGCGAAGCTGACGAACGAGCGGGCGTTGGCGGCGGCGAAGGCGCAGGCGGAGCTGGAGCGGCTGAAGCTGGAGCAGGAGGCGGAGGCGGCGCGGCTGGCGCACGAGCGTCAGATGGCGGCGGTGAAGGCGGAGGCGGAGCTGGAGAAGCTGCACCAGGAGCAGCAGGCGCAGACGGCGCGGCACGGGGCGATGATGGCGGTGCTGCAGCAGGAGGCGGAGCGGGCGAGGGCGCAGGCGAAGGTGGCGGAGGCGCGGTGCGCGATCGCCGAGGCGGAGCTGGCGATGGCGGAGATGGATGCGCGCAAGGCGCGGATCACGCAGGATCCGGAGCTGGCGAAGGTGAGGGCGCTGAAGGAGATCGACAACACGCTGTCGCCGGAGGCGATCCAGCTGGTGCTGGCGCAGCAGTTGCCGCAGGTGGCGGCGGCGTTCCAGCAGAAGATGGGGGAGGTGCACGTGACGGCGGTGGATGGAGCCAACCCGTTCGGCTACATCGCGGCGGCGGTGGAGGGCGTCATGGGCCTGGCGCGCTCGGCGGGCCTGCAGGTGCCGGCGGTCAAGAAGGACCAGGCCGTCTGAGAAGGAGCCTCTCCCTCTCCCCTCGGGAGAGGGTCGGGGTGAGGGTATCCGGCCCCTGGGTTGAATCCGCGTCAATCCCCTCTCCCCCCTGGGAGAGGGTCAGGGTGAGGGTCATCCCGCCACTACGGTGACACCTGGGTCAGAATCTCCGCGCCATCCCGGGTCACATAGATGGTGTGTTCGAACTGCGCGGACCGCTTCCCATCTGCTGTCACCACGGTCCACCCATCATCCCAGTCCAGGTGGCGGGTGGAGCCCATGGTGAGCATGGGCTCGATGGTGAAGAACATGCCTTCCTGGATGATGTCGGTCGCGTGGTAGTCGAACGTATGAGACACCTGCGGCTCGAGGTGGAAGATCTCCCCGATGCCGTGGCCGCAGTACGACTGGACCACGCCATAGCCGTAGCGCTTGGCATGAGCCTCGATGGCGCGGCCGATGACGTTGATGGGAAGCCCCGGCTTGACGGCTTCAATCCCGAGCATCATGCACTCGCGAGTCACGCGGAGCAGCTGTTCGGAAGCAGCATCAATCTTCCCGACAGGGAAGGTGGCGGAGCAGTCCCCGTGCATGCCATCGAGGTAGATGGTGACGTCGAGGTTGACGATGTCGCCATCCTCGAGGGGCCGGCTATCGGGGATGCCGTGGAGGATGACCTCGTTGACGGAGGTGCAGAGGGACTTGGGGAACCCGTGGTAGTTCAGGGTGCTCGGGTAGCCCCCGCGGCGGATGTATTCCTCGTGGCAGATGGCATCGAGCGCGTCGGTGGTGATGCCGGGCTTCACGGCGGCGCCAGTGACCTGGAGGACCTCGGCGGCGGCGCGGCAGGCCCGGCGCATGCGCTCCACGCGGGTGGAGGGATCTCCCTTCGCACCGGGGCCGGGGCGGCCGGTGTCCGCGTAATCGGGCCGGGGGATATGAGCGGGCACGGGCCTGCGGGGGCTCACCGCGCCGGGACGCACACGCCGGGCGGCGGGGGCGGGCGCGCGGGCCTGCGAGTCCTCGCCGCGGTGACACTTCTTGTACTTGTTCCCGCTGCCGCACCAGCAGGGCTCGTTGGGTCCGGGCAGCTTCGCGGGGGGAGCGAGTGTCGTGCTGGTCGTGTTCATGTCCGTGCTTCCTTCCGTCAGGTGCCGCTGGCGCACCCCCTATCTACACCTCCGGAAACCCGAGGGCTCATGCCATTTGCGCATGGCCCGCGTGAGCCCGGGGGAGATCAGAGCAACCGCTTACTCCCTGGCTCGGCGTTCCCAGCGGCCACGCCCGGTGGGTCCGGGTCGAGGTCGAGGAGGAAGGCCCTGAAGGACTCACGGCGCCCGTGTCAGCGGCGCTCGTTGTCTCCACCCTGCCGCTCGCCGTCGTGCTCCTGCTGCTGTCCCGAGCCGCCCATGCCTTCCTTGAAGCCCTCCACGGCCTCGTGGGTCGTCTCGCGCGCCTCCTCCGCGCTCTTGCGCGCATCCTCGGCCGCCTGGTCCACGGCTTGCCCGGCCTTGCGAGCCTCCTCGCGCACCGTGCGGTTCCCGCGCTCGTTACAGCCCACGCCCAGGCCGAGCACCCCGAGCAGCCCCGCCAGCGCGAGGCGCTTCCATCCCTGCCGCACCATCACCGCCTCCTTCGCATGAAGTCGTTTCACTCCAGGCCGCTCATCCGATACGGGCGAGCAGCCTGTTCCCGAGCGCGAGGGCCACGGCGTCCTCCACCAGCCCCGCCACCACGTTGGGGACGCCCCACTCACGGGTCGCCAGTTGCCGCAGCTTGTAGAAGGCGAAGGACGAGGCCACGGCCGCCGCCGCGCCGAGCAGGGCCCGGCCCACGGTCATCCGCCGGTGCGGAGCCGCCACGGCGGCGCCCGCCAGTGCCCCCGAGAGGGCCCTCGCCACCAGGGACGGCGGTGCGGTGCGCGCGGGAGTCCACGGCAGCTTGTCGGCGACGAGCTCGCCAGCGGCCAGCACGGCCAGCACGCGCGAGTTCCGCTCGGACGCGAGCGCATGCACGCGCCCCTTGGGAGCGTCGACGGGCTGTTGCGCCAGCTGGTGGCTGAGGAAGGCGGGGGCGCTGAAGCTCCGCATTCCGGCCAGCACTCCGAAGCCCACGGTGTTCAACAGCGCGTCCCGTCTCATGTGCTCACTCTCCTGCTCGATGCCGCCGAGCCGGCGGCCCAGGCTCTTCTGCGAGTAGAACTGCACCGGTTTCCCATCCACTTCGAGGTGCGCATGCACCAGCTGCTCGGCATCGGGGTGGCGCTCCAGGTGGCCGGTGCGCAGCAGCTCCCTCATCCGGGCGTGGGCCAGGTGGTGCCAGGCGCGCTGGTAGCGCCGTCCCATCAGCGCGAAGCCCAGCCGGCTCCACCAGTTGGGGAACTGGCCCTCGCGCCAGGAGGCCTGGATGTGGAAGCGCAGCTCGCCACTGCGGTGGTCCTTGGTGAGCAGGAACCACTCCCGCCCGGCCTCGATGTGGCCCCGCAGCGTGTCGATGCGGAAGCCGTACAGGGTCCGCTCTTCCCCCTGTTCGGAGCGGATGGCGCCGATGCGCACCGGGCAGAGGTAGTGCAGGCCCATGGACTTGAGCTCGAGCAGCACCGGCCGGTTCTCCATCGGCATGGCGGCGTCGAAGTGCCCGTACACGACGCGCGGGTCGGAGAACCCGTAATAGACGAGGGCGTGCTTCAGCTTGTCGAACGCGTCCTCCGCGGTGGGCGTACCCGGGCGATCCCTCGCGATGACGGCCCGCGACTCCACCTGGTTCCAGCCGTTGTCGAGCGTCATCTCCTCCTCGGCCGCCTCGAAGTTGAGGGGGAGGGTGGAGGCCTGCTCGAGCCGCGCCAGCACCTCGTCGGCCGACCAGCCGCGCAGGAAGCGCCAATCGACGTGGGTCATGTCTCGTCTCCGCGAGCGAGGAAGGTGGGGCCCCGGATGTCATCCGCGCTCTCGTGCGCCTCGAGCATGAGGGTGGTCTCCGCGTGGAGGAAGCCGATGACGCCCTCGCCCACGGTGAGGGCCACGGCGTTCACGAAGTCGGTCCAGGTGTTGGTCTGCATGGCCTCGCCGCCGGTGCGGAACCCCAGGTACTTCACCCGCGAGCCGGAGCGGGCCCGGCTGCGGATGTGGAAGATGACGTCGCCCCGCTCGTTGCGGTAGGCGCCAAAGGTGATGCGTCCCGCTTCCGGGTGCCCGGGCAGGGTGGCCAGGGTGAGGCTCTGGCGATCCCGGTGGATGATGCGTACGCGGAACGTCCCCGCCCCGCGGATCTGCACCCGCAGCTCATCGCCCGGCTCCAGCGGCCCGTCCCGTTCGTGCTCGGGCTCGAAGATGACCAGCTCCCTCGGGGCGAACTCCGGGAAGCGGCAGGCCACCAGCTCCATCACCTCCGAGGGCGAGCACCCGCAGCGCTCGATGATGGCCCAGTAATCGCGTTGCAGCAGCGGGCCGCTGCCCTTCGTCGCGTGGAGCAGCCCGCCGAACAAGCCGTCGCCCGCCGCTGTGCCTGCCTCCCCCATCTCGCCTCCTCCATCGGACGTCCTCAATATGGTGCTGGGCGCAACGAGGGGCGCACGGGGCCAGGGGACGGGCCTCCACCCGAGGACAGGAGGGCGGCATGCAGCAGGACATCAATCCCGCGAGCAGGCGATCGATCCAGGACTACCAGGCCGCGACGGTCATGCGCGCCGAGCACACCGAGAGCTCGCTCACCCGGCTGCTGGAGCAGCAGACCGCGAAGATTCCCTCGGACTTCTTCCTCTTCGCCAGCCTGTGCGCGATGGGCTTCTCGCTGGTGGCGGAGCTGTCACGGAAGAACCGGGCCAGCCACTTCGTGGGCATGTGGGTGGGCCCGCTGCTCATCATGGGCGTCTACAACAAGATGGTGAAGACGTTCGGCGCGCGCTGAGCCACGGCTCAGCCCACGTGCTGTTCCATGGGCGGGGCCGGCCCGCGCGCTCCAGACAGGCCGCCGCCCACTTCGCCGCCTCGGACAGGGAGGTGGTGAGGACGGCTCCCTCGGCGTCCAGGAGCTCCTGTACACTGTCTCCCTCAATGGGTCCTGACCAGCCCTCGCCTGGCGCCGCGTGCCGCCACGAAGCAACGCACTCCCCCCTGGAGCGCTCGCTGACGGGGTCGTTGCTGGGCCTGCTCCTGTGGGGGCTGCTGCTGTGCCCGCCGGCGGCGGCGCAGACCCCTCCGGGCCGGCTGCCCTTCGTTCCGTATGGCGCGGAGGTGGGGCTGGGCCAGTGGAACATCCGCGCCATCTCCCAGGACTCCACCGGATTGCTCTGGGTGGGGACGGATGATGGGCTCTACCGCCATGACGGGCACCGCTTCCAGCCGGTGCCGCTGCCACCGGGGCTCACCTCGGACTTCGTGCAGCGGCTGGCTCCAGGGCGCGAGGGCGGCATGTGGTGCGTGATGCAGCGGGGCACCGCGCACTGGCACCAGGGGCGCTGGCGTGTGCTGGACGAGGCTCGCGAGCTGGGAGGCCCCCTGATCTCCCTGGTGACGGACACGGCGGGCACGGCCTGGGTCTCCTCTCATGCCGGCCTCTTCCGCGAGCGGGAGGCGGACCACTTCGAGCGCGTCACCGACGCCCCCGGCCAGCCGCTGCAGGTGCTCTTCTCCACCCCCCAGGGCGAGCTGTACTCGCATGAAGGCCTGTTGCTGCACCAGCGGACCGCGCAGGGGCGCTGGCGGACCTTGAGTCAGGCCGAGGGGCTGCCGCCGCTGACCTGGCTCCACGCCCTGCACCCGGACGGCAGCGGCCGGCTCTGGTTCGGAGGCCAGCAACAGCTCGTCGCCTACCACCCTCGGTCGCGGCGCGTGGAGGACTTCTCCGCGCTCGTGAGGGAGCGGTGGATCGCGGGCATCACCGCCAACCTGAGCGGTACCATCTGGGTGGGCTCCACCCAGGGGCTGCTCGCGTTGGAGCAGGGCCGGCCGCGAAACCTGGCGGGCCTGCCCTCGGAGCCGCTCCAGAGCCTCTTCGTGGACCGGGAGGGCTCGCTCTGGGTGGGCTCGCTGGGGCTGTACCGGCTGGTGGGCCGCGGGCTCTGGCGGCACTACGGGGCCGAGGAGGGGCTGGGCCATCGCACGGTCTGGTCCGTGGGGCGCGACAGGGGCGGCACGCTCTGGGCGGCCACCAAACGGGGGCTGGCACGCGCCACCGAGGCAGGCTTCCACATGGAGCCGGAGGTGCCCTCCATCCACCTGATGGCCGTGCAGCCGATGGCCGATGGGCGGCTGTGGCTGGCGGGCGTGACCTCCGAGTTGTTCCGCTATGAGCCGCGCACCCGGAGGCTGGAGCGCTTCGCCCTGGAGGGGGCCTCGCGCGACGCCGCCATCTTCGACCTGGCCCTGGATGCGCGGGGCCGGCTGTGGGTGGGCTCCAGTGAGGGGCTCTTCGCCGGCGAGGCCTCGGCGGTGGTGCCCCGGTTCACCCGGCCGCCCCTGGGGTCGCCGCACGAGGGGCGCTGGCAGGTGGACGATCTGCTGGTGGACAGCCAGCAGCGGCTGTGGGCCGCGGGGAACATGGGGCTGGTGCAGGTGCGGCCCGAGCGCGGCGAGGTGCGCTACCTGGGGACGGCCGAGGGCCTGCGCACCGGCCAGGTGTTGTTGGTGATGGAGCGGCGCAATGGCGAGCTGTGCGTGGCCTACCGCATGGGCTCGGGCCTGAGCTGCTTCCGCTATGAGGGGGAGCGCACCTCCGGGTGGACGCACCTGGACCGCGACTCCGGCCTCTCCAGCAACACCCTGTACCAGCTCGGCGAGGACGCGGCGGGCCGGCTGTGGGCGGGCTCTGGCAAGGGGATGGACCTCATCGAGGGAGGCCGGGTGGTGGAGCGCTTCACGAGCGCCGACGGGCTGCCGGGGGACGACTGCAACGCCCGGGCGTTCCTGGCCGAGCCGGACGGGGACGTGTGGGTGGGCACCAGCGGCGGCCTGGGGCGCTTCCTGGGGGCGCGCTACAGGGGCCCTCCGCCCGCCCCTCCCATGCTGCTCACGTCCGCCACCGCGGGGGGGGTGGACCTGCTGCGGGCGCCACGGCCGCTGGAGCTGCCCTACCAGCACGGCACGCTCGAGTTCGATGTGGCCCCCATGGGCTTCCTGCACCCCGGGAGCGTGGAGCGGCAGGTGCGGCTGGTGGGGGTGGACGAGGAGTTCCACCCCGAGCCGGAGCAGGGGCGGCTGCGCTACGTGGGCCTGCCTCCCGGCGACTACGAGCTGCTCGCGCGCGCCCGCTACCCGCATGGGGAGTATGGGCCCGTGACGCGGTTCGCCTTCGCCGTGCGGCCCGCCTGGTGGCAGACGTGGTGGGCGCGCCTGGGGGCGGTGCTGGCGCTGGTGGGAGCGCTGGCGCTGGTGGGGCGCGTGCGCCAGATGGCGCTGCGGCGGCGCAACGCCCAGCTCGAGCACCTGGTGGCCGAGCGCACCGAGGCGCTCGCGCGGGCCCAGGCGCGCGTGGTGGAGCTGGAGCGCGAGTCCACCGAGCAGCGCATGGCGGGGGGCTTCGCCCATGAGATGCGCAACGCCCTGGCGGGCGCCCGGCTGATGCTCTCGCGTGTGCTGGGCTCGGACGCCGCCGACTCCACCCTGTGCGCGGACAACAGCCAGAAGCTCAAGGAGCTGTACCTGGAGGTGCGCGAGCGGCTGACGCCGGAGGAGCGTCCCCGGGTGGCCATGCTGCTCCAGCAGCTCAACGGCAACGAGGCGCTGTTGGACACGGCGCTGCGCGGCACGGTGGCGCAGGTGGACCGGGGACTGGCCATCACCCGGCTGCTGCTGGAGTACTCCCGGCTGGGCCGGGAGAGCCCCGGCCGAGAGCCCGTGCCCCTGGCGGCCCTGGCGCGCTCCATCACCGCCGAGATGCAGGAGGAGCTGCGCGCCCACGCGATACGCACCGAGCTGGCCGTGCCGGAGCAGGCGGTGCTCACCGGGCGGGAGGAGCACTTCTACTCGGTGCTCAAGAACCTGGTGTCCAACGCGAGGGACGCGCTGGTGGACACGGCGGGCGAGCGCGCGCGGTGCATCCGCATCTCCGCCGTGGAGCAGGGCGAGCACCTGCGGCTGGAGGTGGAGGACACGGGCCCGGGCATCGCGCCAGAGAACCTGGAGCGCATCTTCGAGCCCTTCTTCTCCACCAAGCCGGAGACGGGGGTGGGGCTGGGGCTGGGCGTGGTGCGCAAGCTGGTGCTGCTCTACGGCGGCACGGTGCAGGTGCACAGTGAGGTGGGACAGGGCACGCGCTTCGTCCTCACCCTGCCGCGAGGCGGCGCCCGGTCCAACGAGTGAAGCGAACGTCCCCGCCACACGCACCGGAGGAGCGTCACGGGAATTGACGGCTTTCGCGAGGCTCTGGGGCGGGCCGTGACGAATGGTGTGACGGTCCTCCGGCAGGTTGAGTTCCGTTCGAAGTCACCGAGCCGTGGTGGGCAGCACCTTGCACCGCGAAACCGTCACACTGAAGCACGAAAGTTCCTCATGAAGACGTCCCGTCTCTCGTCCCGTCGTCCTCTTTCCATGGCGTTGCTGGCCGGTATTGCCCTCGTGGGTTGCGGTGTCGACCGCGAGGCCGAGAACCAGGAGATCATCTCCAACCTGATCGAGTCCGGTTATCCGGCCGACGACATCATGATCCACGAGGGGGCCGTGTACGTGGGGCGCGACGCGCACGTCACCCTCGAGGCGTCCCGTGAGATGCTGCAGACCAGCGGGAGCCAGGAGCAGTACCGGACCAACAACCTCGTCGGCTTCCACGTGTCGAAGATCTGCATCAACCCTACCGCCGCGTTCAACAGCTACCCCAAATTCATCTATGGCCTGGATCTGGCCATCCAGAACTACAATGAGCACGGCCGCCGGATCTACTTCGTGCGCGGCCCGACCACCGGGTGCACCGCGAACATCACCGCGGAGGTCAGGAGCGGCGACGGCGGAGACGCGGGCTACCCCTCGGGCGGCTACCCCTACGGGATCTTCTTCATCGGCACCCTCATGAACGACAACTACTACCCCGTGGACACGGTCGAGCACGTCATCACCCACGAGCTGGGCCACACCATCGGCTTCCGCCACTCGGACTGCTACAATCGGTCCATCAGCTGCACCGGCGCCGCCATCAACGAAGGTGACGAGGGCGTGGGCTCCGTCCTCATCCCCGGCACGCCAGCCGTGGCCACCTGGGGTGGGTCGCTCATGAACTCCTGCTACCGGCAAGTCGAGACCGGTGAGTTCACCAGCACCGACCTCACTGCGCTGTACTACCTCTACTGAGACAGATGACGCGGCAGCCCCCAGTGCATTCATGACACCGTGGGGCCCGCTCAACATCGGGTGCGGCAAGGCTCGCGCTTCGTCCTCACCCTGCCGCGATGCGGCGCCCGGTCCAGCGGCTGAGACACCGCGGACCGGGCGCCCAAGACCCAACGTGAGACGTTCCGCTGGGGAGGGCTCAGGTGCCGCTGAGCGTAGCCTGCATATCGTACTGGCCGGACGCGGTCGCGTGCATCATGTACGTGCCGGCGCCCTGCGGGGCGAACTGGATCCAGAAACCATGGTTCGGGTTGCCGCCACAGTTCGCGGCCACGGCGGCATCACGCGGCTGGTTCGCGTAGCCCGCGCCGACGAGGCGCCAGCCGTAGTACTCATACTTGTAGATGTTGACGTTGTAGATGTTGTTGGGGCGCGAGGGCCCGCAGACCCAGCCACTGGCGACACCGTTGACCTGCATGTCGTAAAAGCCCCTCGTGTAGCACAGCGTGCACACCGACTCCACGGGCTGCACCACCTGGCCGTTCTCATCGATTTCGAAGGTGGTGGGGAGGGCGGGGCTGTTGATGTCGGCGGAGACGGGCGCCGGCGTTTCCTCTTCCGGAGCGCCGCACGCGGAGACCGCGAGGGAGAGAGTCGCGGCCATCAGCAGACGGGGCGAGAGACGGGACGTGTTCATGATGGACTTTCGTGCTTCGGGGTGAAGGGTTCGTGGCGCGAGGTGCTGCTCACCACGACTCGGTGATTTCGAGCGGAATGCAATCTGCCGGAGGACCGTCACGCCATTCGTCACGGCCCGCGCCTGGGCGACAGCGAAAACCGTGACGCTCCCTGTCCGCCCGCACCAGGGCATCACGGGAAACCGTCAACGGCGTGGGCCCCTGCACTCCGTTTGCCTGCGAGCGCATGCGCCGCAAGCAAACGGGGTACAGGGGCCCTCAGGAGGAACTGCCCCTCGTCACATCAACCCCTCAGCAGCCCTTGTAGCCCTGGCAGTAGGGGACGATACCCAGATCCGCGCGCACTCCGCCCACCGGGCTGAAGGCGAAGTCCGTGGGGCCAGCACCCCACATGAGCCCTACCAGTGTCGCGTTGTTGCCGGAGCGGATGTAGACCGGCGAGCCGCTGTCGCCACCGGCTGCCACCTGGTAGGAGTTGGATGCGATGTAGTTGCAGTAGTAGGTGTGCACCGCCCCTCCCGCGTTGACGGTGGCGCACGCAAAATTGATGGTGCCACCGGTGGTGCCAGTCGTACGGCCCGTCTTGTAGACGAACTGCCCCTGAGCCGGGTAGTCCACCTTGGCAGGCACCTCCAGCCATGCGTTGATGCTGAGCTGGTTGGGACCCGGGGTCGCGGCGATGAGGGGGGTGACGCCAACGCCGCCGGCGGCACTGAAGAAGGCGCTGTCGCTGTTGCGGCAGAGGCGGCCAGCGGGACAACTCCCGCCGGTCTGGAAAGCCGGATCAACGGCCTCGTAGCCCGCCACCGAGGACAGGGCGGGTTGCCCAGACGCGCCATAGTCCAAGCTGCCCATCGTCGTCGAGCAGTGCGAATTGGTCACATAGCCCAGCGTACCGCCCCAGAGGGCGGTAAAACCGAGCGTGCAGTAGCGGCCCGGCGTCCACTCGATCTGCACTCCGCCCGGCACCGGCCGCCAGCCCCCCTGTACGGAGGCGGGGTAGATGGGATTGACGTCGACAACCTCCACCATGTCCGAGGGCACCCCGAGTGCCTTCAGACGCTGCTCCATGTTCCCCCGCGCCTCCAGATCAGACACACCGATGGTCACCCGGTTGGTCTTTTCGTCCACGTCCGTCAACACGGCTCCCCTGAGAGACAGGACATCCGGGGTGATGCGCTGCTGGAGCTCCTTGAGCCTGGCAAAGCTATGCTGGGCGGGGGCGGCCACGATTCCCTCGGCGGGGATACGCTCCACACCGAAGATGGCGGCAATGGCACGCTGGGCCGCGGGCTTGTCCTCGGCGCGGGTGAGGCGCACGACCAGCCGCCCCTGCTCGTCATGGTACATGCCACCAAAAGAGCTCACCTGAGCGCCCACATCGAGCAGCAAGTCATCGAGCACCTTGGGCGAGTTGCCGCGGCCGGGAACCGCGGGAGCCTCACCAGCCCCTGCGCCCTGGAGGCCAGGGGCCGCGGGCTCCATCGCCTCGGCTCCAGTGCCCCACCCTGCCAGCGTGAGCGCCACCGCGAGCCCGGCAGCCTTGTACGTCCATTTCCAATACGGAGAATTGCTGTGTGCCATGTTGTTCAGTCCTCGTGTGTATGAACGGATGCGAACGGCTTCACTTCACTTTGAAGGTTTCGCGGTGCAGCAGGGTTGAATCCTGTGTGGCGGGTCCGGGGGTCCGCGAACGGCCCCGGTGCTCGGGCCGCTGTGGCTGTGGGTGAGCGAGCCGCTACCGGGACCAGGCCTGCGTCCTCAGAAGGCGCAACCGGTGCAGCTTCCGAAGAGCCGCCCGCTCGGGACATTGGAGAAGTAGGAGTTCCGGGTGGCCGCCGAGGTGGTGTAGCGGACGATGTCGTTGTTGTAGGAGCCCCAGATGCCATTCATGGGCAGGGTGCCGTCCACCATGGGCTGCTGGTAACCCGAGTAGGTCGAGGGGGCCCACTGCCCATAGGAGCCGCACTGCTGGAAACCGTGAGGCTGAGCGTTGAAGTCCAGACCCTTGAACATGACACACGAGAGCGCGGCAGCTCTCACCGTGGTCTCCTCGGAAGGCGGGTCCACACCCATGCCCTCCTGGGCTTGCGGCTCTTCGGCGCCACCACAGCCCGCCATCATCAGGCCCGCCACGGCCGCCAGGCCCATCGTCATACGTCGCATCATCTTCTTCATGTGCCGGTGTCTCCCATTGTGTCCATGCCCGCCCCATGAACGGGCCAGTCCGAAGAAACATGCCAGGCGCTACAACCGGGCCAGGTCCGTCACTCCGGGAAACCTTGTCTCCCCCCAGCGTCAACGGGAGCGTCACCAGGAGCGTCAAAAGGACAGCAGTGGTTCTTTTTTCGCCCCCGCGGCATTGGTGCGCCGTGTCAACGCAGCCGCACCGCCGTCTCCAGAGCGTCACGCAAACCGTCAACTCCCGTGACGGACGGCCGCACGAAGCCGGCGCCGGGTGTGACGGTTTCCGTGACGGCCGTACCTCATGGAACCCCCATGCAGATGAATCGCCTCGCATCGAAGACCGCCGTCTCCCTCCTGCTCGCGCTTGGCGCGTGCGGGGTCCCCGAAGGTGAGAAGCCCCAGGAGCCATTGGGCAGCGCCGCGCAGGCGTTGACCGCGCGTGGCTGGGACCCCTTCCTGAACATTCCCAACGCGTGGACGAAGAGCCCCGAGCAGCACCGCTTCTGTCAGGGAAGCGGTTGCTCCAGCACCCTGGGCTACGCGGTCGCCAGCAGCAGCGAGAGCACCTGCGCCGTGCGGGGCGTGGGCTACGACACCTACGGGACCGGTGGCTTGTGCCCCAACTGGTTCAACTGGGAGTGGGATGCGTCCGTCGGCCGCTGGAAGGCCCACATCATCTCCGTTCCGGTAGCGGGCCAGAACGGGTACCAGTACGTGGGGCTCGAGCAGTACATCAACAACACCCGGAGCTTCCCCTCCTGGGACTTCTCCAACACCAACCACTGGCCCTACGTCTCCTGGGTTCATTCCGTGCACCTCCAGGTGCGCGCCCGCTACTGCAACCAGAACTCCAACGCCCGCATGCCGTATTACTTCGCCTGGGTCGTGCCCTCCAATCCCAGCCTCGACGGCCAGGTGTCCATCGATCTGCTGACGTACGTCGGCGCGCCGCCCGCCCTGGGCATGCCGGATCCCGGCCCTTCGCAGACCGAGGAGTACCTGGCCACCCGCGCGGGGGTGACGGTCATCAAGGAGGAGATGAAGCGCACCTTCGAGGTCAACGGCGCCTCCTGGGGGGTGAAGCCCAACAATTACAGCTCGTCGCAGCTGTGGTGCTACAACTCCATCCACGACGCGCCCTGGCTCGACTTCTCCATCAACCTCCCCGCCGTCCTCAGCCGCCTGCAGCAGGAGGGCCGCCTGCCCACCCCGCTGCCCGCGGACATGCGGTACTCGGGCGGCATCATCGGCGGCATCGAGTTCTGGGGCCCCGTCGGTGGCTGGGCCGAGGTGGAACTGCGCGACCACGAAATCTGGACCTACTGAGCACCCCACCCCGGTGAGGGATTCGCCAGTGGAAACCAGGATGGGCGCCTTTCGGGACTCTTCCCGGGATTTCCGGGAGAGACTCGATTAGATTGTCCCGAAATGACCGCTGTCATGTTTCACCTGCTGGGGCTTCCCCGGATCGAGCGCGATGGCGCCCCGGTTGCCCTCGTCCGCCACAAGGCCCTCGCGCTGCTGACGTACGTGGCGCTGACGCGCCGGCGCCAGGAGCGCGCCCTGCTCGCGGGACTGCTGTGGCCCGAGCACGAGCCGGCCCGGGCCCGCGCCTCGCTGCGCACCGCGCTGTGGGAGCTCGCCCAGGCGCTGGGAACCGAGGTGCTGGAGGTGGAGCGCGACACGGTGGCCCTGCCGGTGGGCTCCACGGCCTGGGTGGACGTGCACCGCTTCGAGCAACTGCGCGCGGCCTGCTCGCTCCGGGAGGGAGCAGGGCCAGAGGAAGGGCTGGAGGAGCTGGCCGAGGCCGCCACCCTCTACCGTGGCGAGCTGCTGCAGGGGGTGCGGCTCAAGGGGTGCGAGGACTTCGAGGCGTGGAAGCAGGCCCAGGCCGAGCATCTGCGCGGTGGGCTGGGAGATGTGCTGCGCCGGCTCGCCGCGGCCCACGCCGCGCGAGGCCACTTCGCGCGGGCCCTGCCCTTCGCCCGGCGGCTGGTGGCCCTCGAGCCCTTCGACGAGCAGGCCCATGCACTCGTCATGCGCCTGCTGGCCTGGAGTGGACAACGCACCGAGGCGCTGCGCCAGTACGAGCGGCTGTGCACCACGCTCGCCGAGGAACTGGGCGTGCGCCCCGGAGAGGAGTGCCGGCGCCTCCACTCGGAGCTGAGCCAGGGCCGTACCCCCCCCGCGCCCGTGGCCCGGGAGCGGCGTGAGCCCGTGGCCCCGCCTCCCCCCTCCGCTGTCTCGCAAGGAGCGGAGGCCCACGCGGGCCAGCCTTCCCTCGCCCTGCGCCTGCTCGGCCCGCTGGAGCTCCGGCTGAAAGGGACCCCGGTGGAGGGGGTGCCTCACAAGGCGGTCGCGCTGCTGGCGTACCTGGCCCTCACGCGCCGCCGCCACACCCGCGAGGCCCTGGCGCTCCTGCTCTGGCCCGAGACCGAGGCCCCCCAGCGGATGGACTCGCTGCGCGGCGCCCTGTCGCAGCTCCACCTCTCCCTGGGCGGGCACTGGCTGGACGTGGACGGCTCCAGCGTGGAGCTCGCCGCCCGTGAATCCGTCGAGGTGGACGTGGAGCGCTTCGAGCGGCTCACCGGCGCCTCCAGCGCCTCCCCGCGGGAGCTCGCCGAGGCCGTGGCCCTCTGGCGCGGCGACTTCCTCCAGGGCTTCGAGCGGGAGTTGGACGGGTGCTCCTCCTTCCTCGAGTGGCACGCCGCCCAGGCCGAGCACCTGCACACCCGGCTCGTCCACGCCCTGCGGCAGCTCATCGCCCGCCACGTCCAGGCGGAGCAGCCTCGCGAGGCCCTGCCCTACGCCCAGCGGCTGGTGGACGTGGAGCCGCTGGACGAGCAGGCCCACTGTCACCTCATGCGCCTGTATGCCGGGTGCGGCCAGCACGAGCGGGCCCTCGCACAGTACGAGGCCTGTGCCACGCTGCTCGCCTCCGAGCTCGGCGTGCACCCCCAGCAGGAGACGCAGGAGCTGGCCGCCCTGCTGCGCTCCGGCCGCGGCCCTTCCCGCCCCCTCCCGCCCAGGCCCCCAGGCCCCTCGCGCGCCTCCCCGCTGCCCGCCCCGCTGGCCTCCTTCGTCGGCCGCGAGGCCGAGCTGGCCGCCCTCGCCCAGCGCCTGGAGGATCCGCACTGCCGCCTGCTCACCCTCACCGGCCCCGGCGGCGTGGGCAAGTCCGTCCTCGCCCTGGAGGCCGCCCGCCGTCAGGCGCCCCGCTTCAAGGACGGCGCCTGGCTGGTGCCACTGTCGCCCGTCACCTCGGCCGAGCTGCTGGCGCCGGCCATCGCCGAGGCGCTCGGGCTTCAGTCCGCCAGTGACGGAGACACCCTCGGCCAGCTCCTCGAGCACCTGCGCGAGCGCCACCTGCTGCTGGTGCTCGACGGCATGGAGCACCTGCTCGGGGCGGCGCCGCTGCTGGTGGAGCTGGCCGAGCGCGCCCCCGGGCTCGAGCTGCTCGTCACCTCCCAGGAGCGGCTGGGCGTGCGGGGCGAGTGGGAGCTGGAGCTCGAGGGCCTGCCGTGCGTGGAGGGCGCCGCGCCCGGTGAGCCCGGCCGGGCCGCGCTGGAGCTCTTCGTCCGGATCGCCACCCGGGTGAATGCCGGCTTCCGTCTGGAGCCCGGGCAGGAGCCCACCGTGGTGCGCCTGTGCCGGCGGCTGGAGGGGCTGCCCCTGGCCCTGGAGCTGGCGGCGGCCTGGGTGCGCCACCTGGGGGTGGAGGAGATAGCGGCGGAGGTGGAGCGGGACCTGGACTTCCTGGCCGGCGCGCGGGCGGGCCCCGAGCGCCACCGCAGCCTGCGCGCCGTCTTCCTCCATGCCTGGGAGCGGCTCTCCCCCCAGGAGCAGGGGGTGTTGGGGAGGCTGAGCGTCTTCCGCGGTGGGGCCTCGCGGGCGGCGGCGCTGGAGGTGGCGCAGGCCTCGCTGCCGCTGCTCTCCTCGCTGGCGGCGCGCTTCCTCGTGCGGCGCACGCCCACGCGGCGCTACGTGCTGCACGAGCTGCTGCGCCGCTATGCCGGAGAGGCCCTGCGGGCGGCACCCGAGGAGGAGCGGCGCGCCCAGGAGCGGCACGCCGAGCACTACAGCGCGCTGCTGGAGCGGCTGGGCGGGGAGCTGCACGGCAGGGGGCGGGGCGAGGCGCTCGCGGCGCTGGCGGTGGAGCTGGAGAACGCGCGCGCGGCGCTGGCCTGGGCGGCCCAGGCGGGCCGGCTGGAGCTGGTGGACCGGGCGCTGGAGGGCCTGTGCACCGCGGAGGAGCAGCTGGGCCACTTCCAACAGGCCGAGGCGTTGCTGGCGGAGCTGGCCGCGAGGGTGCGGCCCGAGGGCGGCACCGAGGAGCGCTTCCTCCGGGGGCGGCTGCTCGTGTGGCGGGGGCGCTTCGCCCTGGAGTCGGCGGGGCACGCGCGGGCGGCGGCCCTCCTGGAAGAGGGCCTGCGCCTGGTGCGCGAGCGGGGCGCGAGCCCGGCGCTGGGGGCGGCGCTCGTCACCGCGGGACGGCTGGCGCTGGCGCAGGGGCTGCTGGGCACCGCGCGCTGGAGCCTGCGCACCAGCCTGGCCCTGGCGCGGGCACGGGGGGAGGCACGCGGGGCGGCGGTGGCCCGGCGCCACCTGGCGGAGGTGCTCTTCCTCTCCGGGGAGCCTCGCCAGGCCCGCCACCTGCTCTCGCGCGGCCTGGTGGCCTTCCGCCGCCTGGGCGAGGAGCGGGAGCTGGCCGCCTGCCTGGGGCGGCTGGGCGGGGTGCTCGCCTTCGAGGGCCGGTGGGAGGACGCCGAGGGGGCCCTGCGCGAGGGGCTGGCGGTGTTGGAGCAGCCGGGGGGCGGCAGCGTGCCCCCGCGGGCCGAGCTGGGCCGGGTGCTCACCGCGCAGGGGCGGCTGGAGGAGGCGGCGGCGTGCTTCGAGTCCTGTCTGCGGGCGGGGCGGGAGACGGGGCACCCGGGCACGCTGGTGGCGGCGCTGTGCGGCCAGGGCACCGTGTCCCTGCTGCGCGGCGAGGCCGAGCGGGCCCGGGGCTGCTTCGCCGAGGCGTGGGCGGTGTGCGAGCGGCTCAATGAGCGGCGGGGGCTGGCCGAGGCCCGGCTGGGACTGGGGCGGGTGGCCCTGGCGCGCGGCGAGCCGGCGGCGGCCCGGGCGCACCTGGACGGGGCGCTGCGCACCGCCATGGAGGTGGGCGCGGTGCCGCTGGTGTTGGAGGTGCTGGTGGCCCTGGCGGAGCTGTCCCCGCGGCCCGAGCCGCTGCCCCCGCTCGAGCAGGCCCTGCGCTCCATCCACTCCCACCCCCTGGCCAGCGCGGTCACCCGAGAGCGAGTCCTGCGACGGCTCGGGGGGGAGCGCGCGTCTGGCCCGCCGGGCGGGTCCCCCGAGTTGCCCATGCTCGTCTCGCAGGTGCTCGAGGCGCTGGCGGGATGATGCGGTGCGCCGAGCCCCTGTGGCTTGCGTGTACCGGGAGAGGACGTTAAGTCACGAGTTGCTCACGGCCCTCGTGAGGGGCGCCCCTGGAGAGCAACCTTGGCTTTCGACGACTTCGATGCGCTGCTACGGCAGGATGTAGCACGCGAGACGCCGGCCGCCTCCGAGTTGCCCCGCGTCGTCATCATCGATGATGACCCGGGCATCCGCCGCTCGCTGGCGCTGCTGCTCTCCGGCAGCTACCAGGTGCGGCTGTTCGCCTCGGCCCTGGAGGGCGTGGCCGCGGTGGATGACGAGGTGTGCGCCGTCATCCTCGACATCAAGATGAAGGGGCATGACGGCTTCTGGGCCTGCAATGAGATACGCAAGAGCCAGCCGGACATGCCCGTCATCTTCTACTCCGCCTACCAGGACGTGAAGGATCCGTACGAGGTCATCAACGAGCACCGCCCGTTTGGCTACCTCTCCAAGGACAGCGGCGTGCGGCGGCTGTTGGACACGCTGGAGACGGCGGTGCGGCTGCGCACCCTGGCCATCGAGAACCGCAAGCAGCTCGAGGCCCTCAAGAGCCAGCTCCCCCCGCGGCGCGGCTGAGTCCGCAAGAAGGTGTCAGAGGACTCCGCCTGTCCATTGAGTTCAATGGCTTGCGTGTACTGTGCAATCCCCTGACACCTTCCAGACGACACCTTCCCGACGACACCTTCCAGACTCCTTCCCGGAGCGGACACCCCAGGGGAGGACACCCTACCGGGCCAGTCCTCCCCCAGGCCGTGACGGCGTGTCACTGCTCAGCGGCGACGGTGAAGCTGCCGTAATACCAGCCATGGCCGTTCGAGGTGATGCCGTTCTGCGTCGAGCTCTGGTACGACGACTGCGCGGGGGTGGGCGTGACGCGGATGGTGCCTTGCCTGTAGGTGCTGCTCAGCTGGCCCGCGTGCACCGCCGCCTGGCAGGGGTTGGAGTAGTCCAGGTAGGTGTTGGTCCCCCAGATGGTATGGGCGGCGACCTGGGAGGGGCTGCACGCGCAGGCCTGGGGCCCTGCACCCCGCCAGATATCCGCGGTCGTGGGGCACTGGTAACGCGGGTAGATATAGCACGTGACACCCTCGTAATTGTAGTAGCCGTTCCCGTATCCCAACTCGTTGAAGTTCATCGTGTAGAGGTGCTCCGCCGCCTGTGGGCTGAAGTAGCGGTAGAGGGGAATGGTGCCCGGCGCCTGAAACGGGAAGCAGTAACCAGCAACCGTTGGAGTGCTGTAGAAGCTGCCGCCCTCGCTCGAATTCGTTGTGAGCAGCTGGTCAGTTCTGCTGTACGCGTAGGAGCTGTACAGCGGCACGGCCCCGCAGGGCGCGAAGTTCGCATCGAAGAGCGCACCCATGACGAACTCGTAAGCCCAGTAAAAGGGATCCTGGAGGGCGGTGGTGGGGTGATTGTGTTTGTTGAGCCTCGACGAGTAGAAGCGATAGATCGACTTCAGGTTGCCGGCGCAGCCCCCCACGGACACGGCCAGCCCTGACTCCTGCTGGCCCAGCTCCTCGGGCTGCGGCTGCTGGACCTCGCTGGCCGTGGCGGGCTGCGCCTCGATGCCAGGCTCGGTCCCGCAGCCAACGAGCGCCTGGGACACACACATCAGCGCTGCCGCGTAAAGCAACCCCTTCTTCATGTGCATGATGAGCTCCCTCGTGGCCGCCAGGCCCATCGTCATGTGTCTCGTCATCTTCTTCATGTGCTCTCCGCTCCGTGGTTGGGGGGCCCCGCCGCATCAGCGGGACAGAGCCCAGAGCCGTACCAGGCGCTACAGCCAGGACAGGTCCGTCACTCTGGAAAACGTTGTCTCCCCCCCGCGTCAACGGGAGCGTCACGGGGATCGTCACGACGCCAGCGGTATTTCTTTTTTCTACGGCGGCAACCCCTTGGACGAGCGGTTCATCGACTCGATGCTCCCCCTGTCCGGTGCGCTCCAGCACGCTGACGCCGTCATAGAGCCCCCCCGAGCGGCGCAGCAGGGTGTGGAAGAGCTCGAGCACGTCCTGGGAGGGGGGGCCCTTCGGGTCGGGGCGAAGCAGCAGGGCCCTGGGTCATCTCAGTGCCCCGTGGCGCGGAGGGTGAACAGCGCCTCCGCCTGCTGTTGGGCCTGGGCGGCCGCCTGCTCGGGTGTGAGCCGGCCCAGGAGCATGTCGTGGTAGGTGGTCCCGAGGAGCTCCGCGAGCCGAGGCCACTGGGGCACGGCGGGACGCATCCAGTCCTGGAGCTGACCGGCCTGGGAGAGTTGGTCCACGACGGAGAACACCGGGTAGCGGCGGACGAGCTGGGGGTCGCGCAGCAGGCTCTTGCGCGGCATGCCGCCGTTGCCATACCGGGCCAGCACCTTCAGCACCTGTCGCGAGGTGAGCCAGGAGAGCATTCGCCAGGCCAGCTCCCCGCGGGGGCCGATGTTGGCGGGGATGCCCAGGCTCCAGGTGCCGATGGGCGTCACCGGGTCCACCCCGGGGGCATGGGGCGCCGCCACGTAGCCGATCTTCCCGGCCACGGTCGAGGCGGCTGACTCCTCGACGAGGAATGCACGGGCACCCCACTCGTAGGTCATGGCCACTGCGCCCTGCGCGATGCGCCGTGGGCGCTGGTCCCAGGCGGTGTTGACGACATCGGGCGGTGACACCTTCAGCAGCTCGAGTGCGAAACGGGCCGCGGCCACACCCTGGGGCGTGTCCAGCGTGGGCCGGCCCGACCCGTCCAGCAGCGGCTGGCCGAAGGCGGCATAGAAGTGGGCCATCTGCTGGCCGAAGGCCTGGCCCCTCTGTCCGTTCCAGACGATGCCGTACTGCCCGGCCTCCGGCTTGTGGTAGTGCCGCGCCACCTGGAGGAGCTCCTCGGTGGTACGCGGCGGCCGCAGCCCGTCCTCGGCGAGCAGATCCTCGCGGTACCACAGCAGCTCCGGGTGCGGCTGGATGGGCAGGCCGAGCTGGTGCTCGTGGTAGCGGCTCTGGGCATACGCGATGTCCAGGAAGTCCTCCGGCTCCACCAGCGTGCGCGAGCCGGCGATCAGCGCCTCCAGCGGCAGGAGCACGCCCAGCTCGCCGTACTCGCCCGCCCACACCACGTCGAAGCTGACCAGGTCGTACGCGCTCACCTTGTCCTGGGCGTTACGAAGGGTCAGCCGCCGCACGTCGTCGTAACCGACCACCTCGAGCTCGAGCTTGCCCCCGGCGAGCTGCTCCAGCTCGGTGGACGCCTCCTCCAACGCCGACGCGAAGGGATCTCCGACGATCAGCAGCCGGACGGTCTCGCCGCGCAGCACCGGATCACCGGGGCCAGCAGGGGCGCTCGAGGCCTTGGGTGTGGAGCGGGTGGAGAGAACGAGCCCCGTGAGCACCACGATGGCCACGACGGCCGTGGACAGGAACATGAGCAGACGGCGAGGAGCGCGCGTGTGGTCGTCCATGCCTCGACTGTGGGGCCGGTCCGTCATACGCGGTAGCTGCAAGGTTGCATTGCAGGTGCGGCCCTGGCGGGTGAGGTGTGTTGGAGCTCCGTGTGGGCGGCCCGCGTGCTACTGGAGGGCGTCCTTGGGAACCAGGAGCACGACCTCCTTCGCGTCGCCGTAGATGATGGGGCCCATCGACTCGAAGTTGTGCGTCACCCGGCCGTTGTCACGCACGATGCCCATGTCGTTGCCGGTGGAGCCACCGTCGTAGTCCCAGCCATGCCGCGTCTGGAAGATGAGGGCGCCGCTCGGAATCTGTCCCGCCTGCGCCATCCGCTCGTACGCGTCGGCCGGGATGACATGGGCGGTGACGTCGCCGAACGCCGGGCTGGAGATTCTGCGGGGCTCCGAGCCGGGCAGCGGGACCGACGTCCAGCCGCCCTCCCGCATCATCCGGACCATCGCGCCGCGCGGGTTGTTGGGGTCATCCGAGGTGCCGCCCGGGAAGTTCGGCACCCCGAGCTTGTCCATGTTCCCGATCGTCGTCGCCACGCACATGCCGTAGGGGCCGTTGTCCAGAGCGCCCGTCGCCAGCTTCTGGAGGAGCGGGTGGTTGGCGTTGACGGAGCCCTGTCCCGCTCCCACCTGGCCGGAGGCCGCCGCCTTCTCGAGCGTCTCCAGGGTCGTCCCGCCCACCTGCCCCTCCATGCCCGGCGGTACTTGGAGGCGGGACTTCTGGAAAGCCGCCACGGCGTCCGCCGTCCCCTTGCCGAACTTGCCGTCCGCCTCGATGCCGAGCAGCTTCTGGAGGTCCTTCACGCTGTCACCCTGCATGCCCTGCTTGAGCACGGCCTTGCCGTTGGCCACGTCGGCCAGCGACGGCGCCGGGGTCCACGGGGTGGTGCCACCCGCCGAGGGGGCGCCGGTGGACGGGGTGGACGGCGCCTGGGGGGCCATGCCGAGCGCCGCCTTCGTCCTCGGCCCCACCACGCCGTCCGCGTCGAGGCCCTTGGCCTTCTGGAAGGCCTTCACCGCCGCCTCGGTCCTCGGACCGAAGACGCCGTCGGTGCCGCCCGGCTCGAAGCCCGCCTGCTGGAGCTGCTTCTGCAACGACTCCACCGCGGGGCCCGTGGCACCGTTCTTCAACAGCGGGCCGGAGGCCGAGGGCGAGCCCGTCGGCGCCGGGGAGGTGGGGCCGGTGGTGCCGCCCTTGCCCTCGCCCTGGAGCACCGAAACGATGGCGTCCATGCGCCGCGTCTGGTCCCGGCGCAGATCCACCGGATCATTGCCGAAAGCGGGCGCGTCCAGCCGGCCGGTGGACGGGTCCACGTAGGACTGCACGCGGATGTCGATGATGTTCTCCGGCGTCACGCCCTTGCGTGCCAGCTCGGGCAGCTGATCCAGGAAGCCACCGGGGAGGTTGGCGGCGGCCTCGGACTGGGTGAAGGTGTCGAAGTAGGCGGCGGCCAGCAGCGGGTTGTGGGGATCCAGGCCCGCGTTGCGCGCGGCGGCCTCGTAGGTGGGCCGCTGGGCGCGGAACTTGGCCAGCTGGGCCTGATCCGCCTGCTCCGGAGTGGTGGCTGCGTGCTGGTAGGAGAAGGTTCCCTTGTTCAGCTTGCCGTTACCCGCGTCCGTGTGGCCGTCGTAGGCGCCGGTGGTGTTGCCCTTGACGTCGAGGTTGCCCTCGGCATGGCCGATGGCCCGGGAGATGAGGGAGCGGGGACTGGCGAGCTCCTGGTCCAGGTCGACGGCGGCCTTCTCCAGCGCCTGCAGGGTGGTGGCACCCACCTGACCTTCCAGGCCGGGCGGCACCTTGAGGCCAGCGGACTTCTGGAAGGAGTCCACGGCCGCGCGCATCCCCTCGCCGAACTTCCCGTCCTGCTGCGCCGCGGGCAGTCCGAGCATGCGCTGCAGCTCCATCACACTGTCGCCCGCCATGCCCTGTCTCAGGGTGACGAGCCCGCCGCCCTTGCGCACGCTGTCCAGGGTGGGGGCCAACGTCCACTGCCGCTGCGTGGCGGCTGGCGTCTGGACCGCCTCGGCGGGCGTGGTGATGAAGGCATCGGTGTTGCGCGCCTGCTGCACCGCGGAGGGCGCCACTCCGGTGGAAGGGGCGCCTCGGTGGTGGGGGGGAGAGGCGCCGTGGTGGGGCAGGCGCCTTCGGCGACAGGAGGGGGGGGGGATCGAGTCGTATGTCTTCATGGTGGGTGATGTCCTTTCTTGAATGACTTATCGGATGGCCGTGTGAGGAGTTGCGTTTCGCGGGACCGCGTTCTCGCAATTCCTCTCAATCTCAAGAACACCATCACACGAGCGTCACAGGAATCGTCAAAGACGGTTCTCCATCGGAAATTTCTGTCCATGGGTGTGGACCCGAGCCGGAACTCCTGGGGCTGTCGTGGAGCTCGATGCGCCATCCAGAACATCGCCTTCGAACCGTTCGGTGCTCCAAGCCCCTGGCACCGAGGCGCCTCTCGAGCGCCTCTCTGGCCCCATGCGCTCCTCCCTTCTTCTCATTCCATGCGACCGTGACGTTTGTCTTGGACGTGTCAGTCCGGAATGTTACTGGGGGCACATGACTACCGCGATTTCCACGCTTTCTCGTTCATTGGCGCAACTCGGGCAATTCGGAGCTCCGCTCGCGGAGGTGCTGCCCCGCCTGCGCACGGCGGGACGGGTGGGGCTTCACGCGAGCGGGCTGATGTCCGGCTGGGCCACCGCGCTGCCCATCGATGGCGTGGATCTCTCCTTCTTCAAGAACAGCTTCAACGGGGCCCTGGAGCTGCACGAGCGCGTGCTGTCGGATCCCGGCAAGCGGGAGGCGCTGGCCCGGGCCGAGCGCGAGGATCTCTTCACGCTGCCGCTGTTCGTCGGGTCCATCCTCTCGGACATCGGGCGCGTGCGGCACAAGCAGCGCTACGGGCTGCAGGAGCTGCGGGTGGAGCCGGAGGATGCGTTCCCCTATCCGGACTACTACCTCACGGACTTCCACAACCAGGCCAACGGGGGCCTGTCGCTGCGCGCGGCGCTGACGTACGAGTGGCAGATCCGCCTGCTCTTCATGGGCGCCAACCGGCTCATGCGCCAGGGCGTCATCGATCAGATTCCCGAGGGGAGCCACCTGGACATCCTCGACGTGGCGTGTGGCCCGGCGACGTGGATGAGCCAGGCGTGGTTGCAGAACCGGCGGCACCGCTACACGGGGATCGATCTCTCCCCGTCCTACCTGGAGGCGGCCCGGCTGTTGCGCCGCAAGGCCACGCTCCTGCAGATGAACGCCGAGCAGATGCTGCCGGAGTGGACGGACCGTTTCGACCTGGTCACCTGCATCTGGCTGTTCCACGAGCTGCCCCGGCCGGCCATCGAGCGGGTCACCGCGGAGATGGCGCGGGTGCTGGAGCCCGGAGGGACGCTTGTGTTCATGGATGCCATCCAGCAGGGGGAGGCCAACGCCGAGGAGAAGGGCTCGTTCGAGCACTTCGAGACGTACTTCAACGAGCCCTACTTCCAGGACTACACGCGGTTGAACCTGCCGGAGCTCTTCGCGCGCCACGGTTTGCGGACGGTGAAGACGGAGCGCTGGTACATGTCGAAGCTGCTGGTGCTGCGCAAGGAGGGGTAGGCCCCCGTGGGGGTGTAGGAGCCGTGCCCCCTCGGGATGCCCGCCCGCCTGGGCGGGGGTAGGACGAAGGAGCGGTGGCACGCACCTGGGGAGCAACCTCGGGTGTAACCACCGGCCGCTCGCGCGTATATAGGGGGCCGCGCGAGGCGACAGGAGCGACATGGACGCGAAGAAGAAGGTGGGACTCATTGCGGCGGTATTCGGGCTGGCCGTGGCCGTGGTGCCCTTGCTTCTGCCCACGGGCCCGAGCTCGGGGCTGGACGCGGCGCGCTTCCTCGAGGCCGGCAGCTTCGCGCTCGGCGCGGCCGCGGTGTTCGCCGGGGGTCTGCTCACCGCGATGACGCCCTGCGTCTACCCGCTCATCCCCATCACCGTGTCCGTCTTCGGGGCGCGCAAGGCCGAGGGCCGGGGCAAGGCGCTCGTGCTGACCAGCTCCTACATCATCGGCATGGGGGTGGTGTTCAGCGGGTTGGGCGTGCTGGCGGCGAAGACGGGACAGGCCTTTGGCTCGATGCTGGGCAGTCCGGTGGTGGTGACGGGCCTGGCGCTCTTCCTCCTGCTGCTGGCCACGTCCATGTTCGGCGCCTTCGAGCTGGCGCTGCCGGGTGGGCTGCAGCAGCGGCTCAACTCGGTGGGCGGCTCGGGCCTCACGGGCGCCTTCCTCATGGGCAGCGTGTCCGGCTTCCTCGCGGCTCCGTGCACCGGGCCGGTGCTGACGGGCCTGCTGGCCTTCGTGGCCAAATCGCAGAGCACGGGGCTCGGCGCGGCGCTGCTCTTCATCTACGCGCTCGGCATTGGCGTGCCCTTCTTCCTCATCGGCGTCTTCACCGTGCGCCTGCCCCGCGGCGGGGTGTGGATGGAGTGGGTGAAGAGCGTGCTGGGCATCGTGCTGGTGGCGCTCGCCATCTCGTATCTCCGGGACGGCTTCCCCACGGTGGGTGGGGCGGTGAAGGGCGTGGCCGAGCAGCTGGGCCGGACGCCGGGCGCGCTCATCGCGGCGGTGCTGGCGGTGGTGGGCGTGCTGGTGGGGGCCATCCACCTGTCCTTCAAGGAGGGCGCGCGGGACTTCACCCTCAAGGGCTTCGGCGTGGCGCTGGTGGTGGTGGCGCTGGTGCTGCGCGGTGGCGCCATGGACGCGAAGTCGGGAGGCGCGCTGTGGGTGTCGCTCGGGCTGATGGAGGCGCCCAAGGCGCCCACCTTCGAGTGGCACGCGGTGCTGCCGGCCAAGGGCGCGAGCTTCTCGCCCGAGGCGCTCGAGCAGGTGCTGGTCCGTGCGAAGAGCGAGGGCCGGCCGGTGATGATCGACTTCTTCGCGGAGTGGTGCGCGGCCTGCAAGGAGCTGGATCGCGAGACCTACCCGGCCGTCGAGGTCATCAGCGAGTCGGGGCGCTTCATCAACGTGAAGGTGGACGCGACGAACAGCGATGACGCGCTGGACGCGCTGATGGAGCGCTTCGGGGTGGAGGGCCTGCCCACGGTGGCGTTCATCTCGTCCAACGGGCAGATGCTGCGCGCCCCGAGGGTGACGGGCTTCCTCGAGCCGCGCTCCTTCGTCGTGGAGATGAAGAAGGTCGACTGATGGCGGGGAATGCGCGTGGGCCCATGCGCTGAGCCGCGCCCAATTTCCCCTCTCCCGAGGGGAGAGGGGATATGGGTCCCTTCGGGCACCTGGGTGAACGGGCTCAGCTGTCGCGGTGGACCGTGTCCGGCGAGAAGGCCGGCAGGCAGATGGCGATGTACTCGGCGCCATCGGCCTCGGGGGTGCTGTAGCGGACCCACTCGCCGGGCTCGGTGATGACGGCCTGGCCCGCGCGCACGTCCAGCTGGCCACCCTTGTGCTCCACGCGCAGCACGCCCCTGATGACGACGGTGATCTCCCGGAACTCGGGCGTCTGACCGGGCTCCAGCCACCCGCCGGGGCTGCGCATGTGGGCGACGCTGAGCTCGGCCTGCTTCGTGTTCACCCGCCCCACGTACTCGTCGATCAGCTTGGGCTTGTTGCCCGCGGCGGTGACGCGCGTGGGAGCGGGGATGAGGGTCGGCATGTCTCTCTCCGGGGTTGGGGGATTGGTGCGCCGGTGCCGCTACCGGAACGAGTCGCCAGCCACCGCGGCGCTGTTGCCCTTCAGGTACTCGAGCGCCTTGTCCAGCACCTCGTCCTTGCCGGACTGGATGCCCGCGAGCGTCGGCCGCACGTAGACCTGGGGCCTCAGGCCCACGCGCTGCAACTGGCGGCCGTCCACGTGCCGCACGTCGTGGCCGGTGAAGATCATCGAGATGCCGCCGGGCAGCACCATGTCCGTGATGTCGCCGTTGGCGCCCGCGCTGGGGCTGCCGATGAACGTGGTGCCGTTGGCCGCCTCGAAGAACAGGCCCGTGTGCTCGGACTGGCTGATGGCGCGCTCGTCGATGAGCATCACCGTCCGGCCGCGGTACAGGGGCACGTCCGCCTTGGGCAGCTCCTGGATGAACTTGTACCGGCCATTCGTCTCGGACGCCGAGACGACGTTGCGCTCGAACACCGCCGCGTGGCGCGCCTTGCGCGTGTTGAGGTACGGCGCGATGGACCAGGCCGTCCCGTTCGGGTAGCCGCGCATGTCGAAGATGATGGCCCGCGTGCCCTTGAGCTTCTCGAACATGGCCGCCACCTCGGACGTCTGCAGGCGCGTGAGGTCCACGTAGCCGGTGTTGTCCGCCAGCATCCGGTACGGCTCGCCCTGCTTGGGCTTCTGCAGCGACTGGATGCTCCGGGTGAAGCGCACCTGCTTCGCCTGCCCGCTGGCGTCATGTACGCCCAGCGTCGCCTGGGAGCCCTCGGGCCCCGCCAGCGCCTTGGCCAGCAGGCGGTGCCGCAGGTGCACCGGGTGCGAGGCCGTCACATAGGGCTCCAGCGCCTTCATCCGCTCCGCCACCGGCTTGCCGTCGATCGTGTCGATGACCTGGCCCCGCGCCAGCCCCGGCGCCGCCTCGGCGTTCCACACGTTCATCACCACCGCCACGCCGTCGATCTCCATCGCCTCGAAGGGAGCGTTCACACCGGTGATGCCCCGCTTCTCCAGCTCGGGGTGGCCGCGCAGGTGGGTGTGCCCGTCCTGCACCAGCGTGCTCAGCTCCGCCACCGCGAGCGCGTACTCCGCCGCGTCCTTGGCCTTCTCGAACTTCGGGATGAACGTGCTCAGCGCGCCGTCCCAGTCCCGCGAGAGCAGGTGCTTGTACGGGTAGAAGAAGTGGATGACGTTCCAGGCCCGGAAGAGCGCGAGCAGGCGGTACTCGCGGCTCGGGTAGAGCATCTCCTCGTACTTGCGGTCCGGCTGCCACCGGGCGGGGGGCAGCTCCGCCTCGCGCGCCGCCTTGCCCTTCTTCGCCGGCTTCTTCGCCAGGTCCAGCGCCTTCTGGAGCGTCTCGTCCTTGTCCGAGCGCGCGCGCTTGGGCAGCACCGCGTCCGCGCGCATGGGGATGCCCAGCTCGCTCAGGCGCACCGAGGCCGTCAGCCCCGCGCCCAGCTCCACCTGCGTCTGCTCCACCACCGCGCCGTCGTCCAGCCGGCCCTCGGTGACGAGCTGCGCCAGCCCCTGGGCCTTCATCGTCAGGGCGCGCGGGTCCAGGTACGACTTGTCATCCAGCAGGAAGATGACCGGGCGCGCCTTGCCATCGCCCTTGGGGGAGAGCTCCTCGCCCGCCGTGGTGAGGAACGAGGTGGTGTAGCCGCCGCTCGTCCCGCCGAGCGACTGGGGACGGAAGCCCGAGTGGAACACCGTGCGCTCCCCGGGCACCTGCAGCTCCTCGCTCAGCAGGTACGGCAGGAGCCTGCCGAGCGCCGCGGACATGGACCAGACAGTGTTGGGCTCCAGGCCGCGGGCGCGCAGGTCGACGATGACGGCCTTGGCCTTGGAGATGTCCGGGCGCAAATCGACGGCCGCGTCCTTCACGGCGCGCAGGTCCAGCACGAGCACATCCTTGGACTCCCAACTGCGCAGCTCCCGCACCGGGGCCGAGGGGGCCTTCTGCGTGCCCTCCTGCTGCTCGTCGGGGCGGAGGATGCGCGTGGCGGGATCCTTCAGCGCGTCCAGCATGTCCTGCACGGCCGCGGCGTAGGCGGCGCGATCCTTTGCTGCCTCCACCCTCGGAATGGCGGCCACGAGCGCGGCATCCCAGTCGATGTTCTTGTAGGCCAGGGCGGGATGGCGGTAGCGCACCTGACCCCACAAACGGGCCAGGCTCTCCAGGCGCTCCTCCCGGGAGGGCAGGGCTTGGGGGGTGGGCTCCGCCGCCGACGCGGTGAATGCGACGAGGCCGAGGGCCAGCGCGAGACTCGTGAGAAGGGGGCGCAGCATGTACCTTCCTGGGGGAAAAGACCGTCCGGGAGCCCAACGGTATCGCACCTGCCTCCTTCCACCGAAGTGGGGAGTGTGATTCCGGGGGGTTGTCTCCGCCGCCGGGCCCCTGCCTGCCCGTACCGGGGGTGTGGGCCGGGGAGGGGGGTGTGAAATGCTTCACACCGTTGGAGTGAGCCAACTCACAGCGCGGGAAGTAGGGCCGTGAGAAGGTGCTTTCAGAAACGGGGGGCGGTTTCGCCGAGCGAGGGGGCTTGCACTGCGGAGCCGGACATACCCCAGAGGCGCCTTTCAGTACAAAGGGGGGAGGCGCCTCCGGATTCCCGCGAGGTCCGGGGGGGCACGCGGGATTCTACGTGGCCCGCTTCTTGATGCCGGGGGGCATCGGGGAGCGGGCCGCGGTCTTTTTTGGGGGTCTCGAGATTCCGGGGCTCGCTTGACTTCACGCAGGGTGCGCCTATCAAGTGGCGCCCGGCGAAAGTGGTGAACGGGGACCGCTCGCCCTCGCTCCCCCCCCTCCCCGACATTCGAGACTCGCGATGAACCGCTCCACGTTGTCGTCGTGCGCCGCGCTGGCGCTTGCCCTGCTGGCTCCGGCGGAACAAGCCACCGCGGCCACCCAGCAGGCCCAGGCCAGTACGGCCATCATGGTCCAGGGGTTCCACTGGAACTCGGCCAACGCCACCAGCCCCAACTGGTACAACGTCCTGCAGGGCAAGGCGGGCGACCTGGGCGCCATGGGCTTCACCCACGTGTGGCTCCCGCCGCCCTCCGACGCGAGCTCCACGCAGGGCTACCTGCCGCGCCAGCTCAACGTCCTCAACTCGCGCTATGGCAGCGAGACCGATCTGAAGAACGCCATTACCGCCTTCACCAACGCGGGCATCAAGTCGGTGGCGGACGTGGTCATCAACCACCGCGTGGGGACGACCGGCTGGTACGACTTCACCAACCCCTCCTGGGGCACGTACGCCGTCGCCGCCGGTGACGAGTGCAACTGCTCCACGGGCGCCGCGGACACGGGCGACAGCTACGGCGCCGCGCGCGACATCGACCACACCAACTCCGTCGTCCAGACGGACATCAAGAACTGGCTGAGCACCCGGCTCAAGGGCGTGGGCTTCACCGGCATCCGCTACGACTATTCCAAGGGCTACGGCGCCAGCTACGCGAAGCTCTACCACGACGCCATGCAGCCGGACTTCTGCGTGGGGGAGATCTGGACGGACCTCAACTACGCCAACGTGGATGCGCACCGGCAGCTGCTGGTGAACTGGGTGGACGGCACGCAGGGCGCGTGCGGCGCGTTCGACTTCACCACCAAGGGCCTGCTCAACCAGGCGCTGACCTACAACGAGTACGGCCGGCTCAAGGACTCCGCGGGCAAGCCGGCGGGCGGCATCGGCTGGTGGGCGCAGAAGATGGTGACGTTCGTGGACAACCACGACACCGGCCCGAGCGAGTCCTGTGGCAACGGGCAGAACCACTGGCCGGTGCCCTGTGACAAGGTGATGCAGGGCTATGCCTACGTGCTCACGCACCCGGGCATCCCCTCGGTGTACTACGCGCACATCTACGACTGGAACCTCAAGGCCGCCATCAAGGCGCTGATGGACGTGCGCAAGGCGCAGGGCATCACCTCGACGTCCACGGTGGCCATCCAGCGCGCGGAGAACGGCCTGTACGCGGCCATCATCAATGGCAACACGGCGATGAAGATCGGCGGCACGGCCTGGGATCCGGGCACGGGTTGGACGCTGGCCGCCTCGGGCTCGGGCTACGCGGTGTGGACCAAGGGTACCACGGGCGGTGGCGGCACGTGCACCACGGTGCCGGTGACCTTCAGCATCGCCAACGCCAACACCACCTTCGGGCAGGATCTCTACGTGGTGGGCAACCAGACGCAGCTCGGCAACTGGACTGCGGCCAACAGCTTCAAGCTGACCATCCAGGGCACGGGCGCCAACGCCACCTGGACCGGCACGGTGAACCTCGGCCCCTCCACCGCCATCCAGTACAAGTACATCAAGTACAACGCCAGCACGGGAGCCGTGGTGTGGGAGAGCAACGCGCCCACCTCCAGCGGCAACCGCGAGGCCACCACGGCGGCCTGCGGCAGCACCACCACGCTCAACGACGGCAACTTCCGCTTCTGAGCCAGCCCGCCCTCCGGTCGCGCGCTTCACCAACTGGTCCGACAGTCGGACCAGTTGCTCGCGCTCGGGCCCGGAGGGTCTCCTGGCTGGAGGTCGCCGGGCCTACTCCGTCCAGGAGATCCGGAACGTGGCCTCGCCGCTGGGACCGCTGGCGGCGAGCGTCACCAAGATCCCCTTCGCACCCGCCCGCTCCAGGGCCTCGGTGAGCAGGCCCCGGAAGTAGGCGGTGCGCAGGGCGTAGTTGAACCACAGCTCGTAGGTGCTCGGCCCCACCTTGCGCAGGCGCGTCTCGGTGTAGTTGTTGGCGCTGCGGAAGTTGCGGCTCATGCGCTCGAGCGTGCGGTGCGGCCCGAGCAGCTTCGTCACCGAGAACACCGCCTTGCCCATCAGCGTCTCCTGGTAGGCGCGCATGAAGGCCCGGCCCAGCTCGAAGCCCGCCTCCTCCTGGGGCATGTCCGGCCAGAGCCGCCCGGTGATGAAGTCGATGAGCGCGGTGTACGTCTCCACCGGGTACGCGGGCAGCAGCGGCTTGCGCGGATCGACTCCCAGCGCCGTCAGCCCGGAGAGGTGCTCGGGCGGTACGGGTTGTCCCAGCACCCGGAGATTGCTCTGCACCGTGTAATCGAAGATGAGCTTCTGCATCGCGCCGCCCACACTACCACTGGGAGTGTGTCCGTGACGTCTACTCGACACTCGGTCAACTGGCCGCGCCGGCCATGGCGCACCGCGGCGAGGCTCACTCCTCGTCGTCGTCGAGCCGGCCCCGGGCGGTGAGCACCCGGTCGATCATCAGCTCGTGGAGGGCGTAGAGGGGGCGGGCCACCTCCTCGCCCTCGAGGACGGAGAGGGCCCCGGCGATGGCCTCCACGGTGGACATGCCATAGGGGTGGGGCGAGCGGCGCAGGCGCCGGGACTCCGGGCGGGGAGGAGGCAGGGAGAGCCCCGGCAGGCGGCGCAGCTCGGGGAGGCGCTGGTACATGCGCCGGGCCTGGGTCCAGTTGCCATCCAGCACCACCAGCCGCTCGGGCGGAGGCGTGCCGGGAGGGGGCGGCTGGGCATCCGGGAAGAGCAGCCAGGTGCCCGGCGCGGTGAGCACCGAGACGTCGAAGGGGGGCTGGCCCGGGGCCCCATAGGTGAGGATGTGGCACTGCGTGAGGGCGAGCCCCGCCAGCCGCGCCGTGTTGGTGGACTTGTTGGCTTCCTTGTTGTGACGGATGACGAGGAAGCGGGTGCGCGTCTCCAACCGGGGCACCTCGGCGCAGAGGCAGAGGGCGGTGGGCAGGTAGCAACCGGGACAGCGGCCGGCGAGATCCGCCGGGGTACGGGACCTCATTTGCCCTGACGATAACGCTGCATCAACTCGCGGGCCTCGCGCAGCTTGGACTCGACGAAGCGGTCCTCGGCGTCCATCTCCTCGTCGGCTTCCAGGCCGAGGTGGAAGAGGGCCGAGAGGCTGGCCGGGTTGACGTCGAGCCACTCGGCGGTGCGGTCGAGCACGTTGCGGCGGCGGCCGGCGAAGGTCTCGGGGCTCTCGTCGGGGAGGCAGCGGCAGATGCGGGCCGAGTCGCTGCCCACGTCCACGTAGAGGCCGAGCACCTCGGTGTCGAGCTCGGTGGCGATGGCGGAGGCGGCCTCGGTGACATGGGCGGCCAGGGCGTGCGCGGCGGAGCGCTCGGTCATGGAACGCACCAGGTAGACGCGCCAGCCGGCCTCTCCGAGCGTGCCGGCGGCCTCGAGGGGCGCGAGCTCGGCGGGTGGGGCGGAGATGCGCGTGAGGACGCGGCGCACGGGAGCCTCGATGTGCTCGAGCTGGGCGCTCGAGGTCGGGCAGAAGAAGACGACGCGGTACTCGCGGCTATCGACGGAGGGTTCCATGAGGGTACTGCTCCCGCGGGCACGGACGGGGCCAGCCAAAGAGGACCACTCCCCCGGCCTGGAGCGCAAGCGGGGAATTGAGGGAGTGCGAGGGGACTGCTACACGGGAGGCATGTCCATCACGCTCTATATCAAGAACGGTTGAACGGGTTGTAAGTCAGCGCGGGAGTTTCTCGCGCAGAAAGAAGTGCGGGCGGAAGTCCGGGAGTTGGTGAAGAAGCCGTTGAGCGAGGCCGAGGTCCGGGCGCTGGCGGCGAGGATGGGAGGGGTCCGGGAGCTGATCGCCCCCAAGAGGAAGGGGGAGCTGGCGGCGCTGGGGGAGGAGGAGCTGGTGAAGCACCTGGCGGCGAACCCGAACCACGTGCGCAGACCGTTGATCGACACGGGGAGCCAGCTGTTGGGGGGCTTCACCGCGGAGGTCCGGGCCGCGCTGGAGAAGCAACTGAAGAAGTAGGAATCCCCACCCAAGACCCCCACTCAACAACTCCTCCCTCTCCCCCCGGGAGAGGGTCGGGGTGAGGGTATGCGTCCCCGTTCTCCACTCCGTGCCTCACTCCGTTTCCCCGAACCTCACGGGTCACCCCGTACCCGTGGGAGCCGCAACAGGTTGCACAGGAGTCCGTGCCTCACTGGCGACCCAGGCGCCGGAGGCGAGGACAATCACCCCACCCAGCAGCCCGAGGGGTCCGAGGGCCTCGCCGAAGACGAGCACGCCGACGAGGGCGGCGGTGAGGGGCTCCAGGTAGGTGAGGGCGCCGGCGGTGGCGGTGGGGACGTGGCGGAGTCCGGCATAGAACAGGCTGTTGCCGGCGATGCCGCACAAAAGGGTACCGGCGGCGACCTGAAGCGCACGGGCGTCGAGTGCGGGAGGCAATGCGCCGCGTCCGAAGAAGAGCAACAGGAGGAGGCCGGAGGGGACGGAGTGGAGGGAGTTGATGGCCAGGGGAGAGAAGGAGCGGGCGGCCTCCTTGGAGGCGAGGACGTTGGCCATGAAGAAGAAGGCGCTGGCGCCGCCGAGGAGGGCGGTCCAGGGGTCGGCGAGGCCGCCCTGGGGAGTGCCGAGGATGAGGGCGAGCCCCACGAGGGTCAGCGGCGCCCCCAGCAGGGCGCGGGGGGAGCGGCGCTCGTGGAGGATCCAGGGGGAGGCGAGGGCGATGAGGAGGGGGGCGAGGTAGTGGGTGAGGACGGCGACGGTGACGGGCCCGCGCTGGACGGCGGCGAAGTAGAGGGCGGCGTTGGCGGCATCGCACACCGCGAGGACGCCGAGCGCGAGGGTGGCGCGGCGGTCGCGGAAGGCCTCGCGGCGGAAGACGAAGGGGGCGGGCAGGGCCATGACGGCCATGACGAGCAGGGCGCTCTGAGGGCCGGAGAGCCCCGCGGGCCGCAGGACGAGCGGCCAGCATCCCCAGAGGAGGGTCCCCAGGGCGACCATGACGAAGGACTTCACGACGGCTCCAGACGGGTGGGGGCGCACGGGCCCCGAGGCGGGCGCGGAGCGTAACCGAGCCGCCGGTGGGACGCGCGGACGGAACGGACACGGCCCCTGGCCGGAAGCCCGGGGAGCGGGCGGGGCGGCTCAGCCGATGCGGCCGATCTCCGCGCCGCGCTCGTAGACGGTGATGGGGCCGTCCTCGGAGACGTTGATGGCCACGCCGCGGAAGCTGGCGCGCCAGGCGGCGAGGGCACGGGCCCCGGGCATGCTGGGCTCGCGCACGCCGAGCCGGGCGATCTCCTTGGGACTGGAGACCATGCAGGCGATGTCGAGCACGCTGCCGTCCTGGTCGAGCACGACGGCGCCATCGGTGGCGGCGGCGGCGGTGATGACCTGGCGCTGGGCCCAGATGGAGATGTTCTGCCCGCGGAGACTGCGCCGCAGGTGGCTGTTGGCGGCCAGGGGGTGGCCGTGGTCGGGGATGAGATCGGTGAGCTCCTGGCGCGAGTCGAGCAGACAGAAGAGGGCGCCGGTGCGCTCGTAGGCCAGGTCCATGGCGGCGCGGAGCACGCCGATGACGACGTCCTCGCGGAAGCGCGCGGAGATGCGCTCGTGGAGGGCCTCGTAGTCGAGCACGCGCCAGTGGCCGTGGGACTTCTGGAAGACGGAGCCCTTGCCACTGAGGATGAAGAGGTCGTTCTGGGGCGAGGTCACCAGCGCCACGTCGTGGGCGGCATGGGCGAGCACGGCCTGGACGGGGACGAGCGTCTCGTGGGGGGCGTAGCGCAGGGCGGCGTCATTGCGGTCCACCTCGGCCAGCGAGATGAAGCCGATGATGGAGCCGGACTGCATGCTGGCGAGCAGGCCAACGCGGCGGCCGTCCACGACGGTGCGGATCCACTTCTCCTTCAGCAGGGCGTTCTCGATGGAGAGGCCGCCGGGCAGGGGGATGAACTTGTTCTGGAGCTTCTGGACGAGCCGGTTGGCCTTGCGGGCGATGATGAGGCAGTGGCGGACGTTGCGGCCCTCGTAGGTGAGGGCCATGGAGTCCTCCATGGCGCGCACCCAGTTGGACATCTTGTGGGGCCGGTAGTTGAGGTAGCGGGCCACGGCGCGGCGCAGACGCGTCTGCTCGAGCGCGGCCCAGTGCTCGTCGAGGGAGCGCGCGGAGCTGACGTGGGTCAGGTCGTCATTGAAGACGCGGCAGAAGGAGCGGGCGAAGTGGCTGTCGCTCACGCGCACGGGGCGGCGCAGGTCGATGAGGAGTCCGGCCTGGGGCGTGGGCTGATCGAAGTAGAGGAGCGCGGCGAGGCGGCGCTCGTCGAGCGGGAGCACCTTGGGCTTGAGCGCGGCGCGCGGGCCGAGCTCTTCCACGTGCGCGGCGAGCTCGTCCGACGAGAGCGAGGACGTGGTGCTGCCGGGGAAGATGTCCTTGAAGGCGGTGGCCAGCGAGGCGAGAGCATCGATGACGACCAGGGGCCTGCGCGTTCGCATCGGAAACCCATTCTAGACAGGCCGGAGGGAGTTCCCCCACAAAACGGAAGGGGTCCTCAACCGGCCGCGGCCACCGTGGCGGGCTGCTCGACCGCCGGTCCGACGAGCGACTTCCGCTCCCAGGCCCGGCTCCTCCAGCGGAACCAGAAGACGATGCCCCGCGTCCACTCGTCCGCCGCCACGGCGAGCCAGACGCCGGCCAGTCCCAGGTTCAGTTTGAAGACGAAGAAGTAGCCCAGGGACAGGCTCAGGCAGGCCATGGACAGGAAGCCCATGTACACGGTGAAGGTGGCGTCCCCGGCGGCCCGGAGGGCATTCACCAGGACGAGGTTGAAGGAGCGCCCCGTCTCCAGGAGGAGGCCCAGGACGATGACCTGGGACGTCAGCCGGAGGATGTCGTCATTGACCGTGAACAGCCCGACGAGGGGCTTGCGCAGCAAGATGGCGACCACGTCCACCAGGACGGTGATGGCCACGGCCCACTTCAGGCTGCGCAGGGCCTGCCGGTACGCCTCGTCCCGGCGGTTGGCCCCCACCAGCCGCCCGATGAGGATGGACGTCCCGATGCCGATGGCGAGGCTGAACAGGAAGACATACTGGGAGATGGCGTGGGCGTACTGCCGGGACGCCAGGGCCGCGGAGCCGAGCCAGGTGACGTAGTACAGGAACACCGTCTGGCACGCGTGGTAGGTCATCTGCTCGACGGCGGAGGGGACGCCCACCTTGAGGATCTTCCGGATGTAGTCGCCGGGGAAGGTCACGTAATCCCGAGGCGCCATCCGGACATCCATCACCCGGTAGAGCATCCAGATGAAGACGGCGAGCGCGACGGAGCGGCTCAGCACGGTGGAGATGGCGGCGCCGGCCACGCCCAGCTCCGGGAAGCCGGCCTTGCCGAAGATGAGCAGGGAGTTGCCGAGCACGTGCACCACGTTCATGCCCAGCGAGACGTACATGGACTGCCGGGTGAAGCCGTAGGTGCGGATCAGGCTGGAGAAGACGTTGATGAGCGCCTGGATGAAGAGGAATCCACCCGCGATGCCCATGTACGTGCGCGCATGGGCGAGCACCGGACCCTGCAGGTTCATGTGGGTCAGGATGGCGTCGCCGAACAGCAGCAGGCCCGCGCTGACGGCGAGCCCGAGCAGGAAGTTGAGCGTGATGGCGACGGCGGAGATCCGTGCGGCCTCCTGAGCCCTCCGGGCGCCGATGTACTGGGCCACGACGATGGAGGCACCGTTGCTGATGACCTCCATGATGAGGATGCACAGGAAGATGTACTGATTGACGACGCCGACGGCGGAGACGGCATCGTCGGAGACACCGCTGAGCATCAGCGTGTCCGCCGTGCCCATCATCATGAACAGCAGGAACTCGAGGAAGATGGGCCACGTCAGCTGCAACAGCCCCAGAGCGGGTTGTCCCGATGGCGTCCCAGGGTGTACGGCCGTCTCGTTCGTCACGCGCGGGCGTTTCTCATGACCGCGCCCCGGCGTCGAGTGCGCAATAGGCGCTTGTCCGCCGGGTTGCTCACTCCACCGCGGCGGCCCCGCGTCCCGCCACGTCGGCCCAGCTCAGTCCGAAGCGGGTGAGATATTTCCGCAGCCGGTCCGCGTCGTTGACGCTCTTCTTCTGCGCCCGTGACTGCGCGAACAGGGACCGCCCCGCGTCGGACAGGGTTCGCGCCTGCCGGCACACGGCGAGCACCTCCGCGAGCTGCGCCCTGTCGAACCGGTCCAGCGCCTCGGTGCGCTCCTCCCCGAGCACCTCCACCACGAGGTTCACCGCCGCCGCCTGCTGCTTCGGCCCGCTCTTCGCCCAGGCGGCGCGCAGCCGTTCGATTTCCTCGTCAACGCCCTCACGGGTGATGCGACCGCCGGGCGCGAGCGTCGCCATTCGCAGCACCGCCGCGTTGAGATCCCGGAAGTTGCCGCTCCAGCGCGCCTCGGGCGAGGTGGCGAAGCGCAGGAAGTGCTCCTGTGCCTCCTTGTTCATCGTCACCCGCGTCTCCAGCACCCGTGAGGCCTGGTCCAGCTCGTAGAGGAGGTTGGGCGGGATGTCCTCGGGCCGCTCGCGCAGGGGCGGCAGCCGGAAGGTCCACAGGTTGATGCGCGCCAACAGGTCCTCCCGGAAGCGCCCGCGCTCCACCTCGGCCTGCAAGTCCCGGTTGGTGCCGGCGATCAGCTGGAAGTCACTCTCCGCCTCCTTGTCCGAGCCCACCGGCAGGAAGCGCTTGTCCTCGAGCGCCCGCAGCAGCATGGCCTGCTCGTCCGCGCCCAGCTCGCCAATCTCATCCAGGAACAGCACGCCGCCGTTCGCCTGGCGCAGCAACCCGGGCCGGTCCCCCACCGCTCCGGTGAAGGCACCCTTCACGTGGCCGAAGAGCGCGGACATGGCCCCATCCCCGCGCAGCGTGGCGCAGTTGATGTCCACGAACGGGCCGCTCACGTGCCGCCGTGTCTTCTTCAACTGGTAGATGCGTCTGGCGAGCTGCGACTTGCCCGCCCCCGTGGGCCCCGTGAGCAGCAGCGGTGCGCGCGAGCTCGTGGCCACCTGTTCAATCCGCTCGATGAGCCGGTTGAAGGCCGGGTTGAGCGTGTCGATGCCCGCCTTGAGGAAGGACAGGCCCTCGCGCTGCTCCTGCTCGAAGCGCCGGGCCAGCGTGTCGTACTGGGAGAGGTCCAGGTCGATGATGGCATGCACGCCCGGTCTCCCCTGGTCCCGGACGCCCTGGGGCGGTGAGGTCTGAATCAGCCGCCCGGGGATGTGCCGGCTCTCCACCAGGAGGAACATGGAGATCTGCACGATGTGCGTCCCGGTGGTGATGTGGACGAGGTAGTCCTCGTGCTCGGGGTGGAAGGGGTAGGCCTTCGCGTAGTCGAGCAGCGCGCCGTACGTCTCCTCCAGGTCCCACGGGTTGCGGATGTTCAACTCGGTGGTGCGCACCCGCGTCTCCGGTGACACCTGGGCGATGTCCTCCACCACCGTCCGGACGAGCTCGGCATATCCCGGCAGCGAGAGCAGTTCGAACCGGTGCACCAGCAGGTCCTCCTGCTGGCACAGCCCCACGGTGGGGCGCCACTTCTCCCACCGCCTGGGCCCCCGCCCCGCGTCCAGCGTCGTGCCCAGCATCCCGAGTACCACCGTCTCGCGCGTCCGCGTCTTCGCCATACGGATAGGACTTTATCCCAATGGATAGGAAAAGGGGCGGGGAAGGGTGGCCCTCCCTCGGAAAGGGGCTGGCACGCGCCCTGCTCTACCTCCTCGCGTGCCCGGGACGGCCCGGGCGAACGGACTGAAGGAGACGGTCATGCAGACGCAGCGCAACTACGAGGTTCTGTCGAACGAGGCGGGTGGGGTTCCCATCAAGGCGTGGACGGTGGGCGTGCCGTTCGAGGACGAGGCGAAGAAGCAGCTGCGCGCGATGGCGTCCCTGCCGTTCATCCACAAGTGGGTCGCCGTGATGCCGGACGTGCACCGCGGCTTCGGCGCGACGGTGGGGAGCGTGGTGGCGACGGCGGGCGCGGTGATTCCGGCGGCGGTGGGCGTGGACATCGGCTGCGGGATGATCGCCGTGCGCACGACGCTGCGCGCGGAGCAGCTCCCGGACTCGCTGGGGAAGGTGCGCTCGGCCATCGAGAAGGCGGTGCCGCACGGCCGCACGGACAACGGCGGCCGCAATGACCGGGGTGCGTGGCAGGACGCGCCCGCGATGCACCGCGAGGCGTGGGCGCGCCTGAAGCCCGGCTATGACGCCATCCTGGAGAAGCACCCGCGCCTGGGCCGTGGCCCGGACCTGGGTCACCTCGGGACGCTGGGGACGGGGAACCACTTCATCGAGGTGTGCCTGGATGAGTCCGGCCAGGTGTGGCTGATGCTGCACAGCGGCTCGCGCGGGGTGGGGAACCGGATTGGAAGCCACTTCATCGAGCTGGCGAAGGAGGACATGCAGCGCTTCTTCATCCACCTGCCGGAGAAGGACCTGGCGTACCTGCCCGAGGGGACGGAGTACTTCGAGGACTACCTGCACGCGGTGAGCTGGGCGCAGGAGTACGCGGCGATGAACCGCGAGCTGATGTTGCGCTCGGTGGTGGAGGCGCTGAAGGCGAGCGGTGAGCTGCCGGAGTTCGAGCTCACCGAGGCGGCGGTGAACTGCCACCACAACTACGTGGCGCGTGAGCACCACTACGGGAAGAACGTGTTCGTGACGCGGAAGGGTGCGGTGCGTGCGCGCGAGGGGGACCTCGGGATCATCCCCGGCAGCATGGGGGCGCGTTCGTACATCGTGCGAGGGAAGGGGAACGCGGAGGCCTTCCACTCGTGCAGCCACGGGGCGGGGCGGGTGATGTCGCGTGAGGCGGCGAAGCGGCGGTTCACGCTGGAGGACCACGCGAAGGCGACGGCGGGTATCGAGTGCCGCAAGGACGCGGAGGTCATCGACGAGACGCCGGGTGCGTACAAGCCGATCGACGCGGTGATGACGGCGCAGGCGGACCTGGTGGAAGTGGTCCACACGCTGCGTCAGGTGGTGTGCGTGAAGGGTTGAGGGGAGTGCACGAAGGGGGTTCCCGACGAAGGAGGGCCACATGAGGGGATAGAGACATCGAGATGCCCGCTCTCTCCGAGACTTCGGTCGCCAGGATGAGGGAGCGGGCATCGCTACGTGCGGGAGCCCCCTCTCCCTCTGGGAGAGGGCTGGGGTGAGGGTCTACGCTGCGTGGGTCGCAGTGGGTTCTGGGAGATTTCGAGATGATTCGCATCGACGGTTCGAAGGGAGAGGGCGGAGGACAGGTGCTGCGCACGTCGCTGGCGCTGTCGCTGGTGACGGGGAAGCCCTTCCAGATGGTGAATATCCGGGCGGGGCGCTCGAAGCCGGGGCTGTTGCGGCAGCACCTGACGGCGGTGAAGGCGGCGGCGGCGGTGGGGGAGGCGGAGCTGGAGGGGGCGGCGCTGCACTCGAAGGAGCTGACGTTCCGGCCGAAGGCCCTTCAGTCCGGGGACTACCACTTCGCGGTGGGGACGGCGGGGAGCGCGACGCTGGTGCTGCAGACGGTGCTGCCGGCGCTGCTGGCGGCGAGCGGGCCGTCGACGCTGGTGCTCGAGGGAGGGACGCACAACCCGGCGGCGCCGCCGTTCGACTTCCTGACGAAGGCGTACCTGCCGTTGGTGCGGCGGATGGGGCCGGGCGTGGAGGCCACGCTGGAGCGGCATGGCTTCTTCCCGGCGGGGGGAGGGAGGTTCGAGGTGCTGGTGCAGCCGGCGCCGCTGAAGCCGTTGCATCTGATGGAGCGGGGGAACGTGGTGCGGCGGCAGGCGACGGCGATGATCGCGCAGGTGCCGTACGACGTGGCGAAGCGGGAGCTGGAGACGGTGGGGAGGAAGCTCGGGTGGCTGGTCGAGGAGCGGCGGGTGGAGGAGCTGAAGCGCTCGGCGGGGCCGGGGAACGTGGTGTGGCTGGAGGTGGAGAGCGAGCACGTCACGGAGGTGTTCACCGGGTTCGGTGAGCGGGGCGTGCGAGCGGAGGACATCGCGGAGGCCGTGTCGGAGGAGGCGCGGGTCTACCTGGAGGCCGGTGTGCCCGTGGGGGAACACCTGGCGGACCAGCTCATGCTGCTGCTGGCGCTGGCCCGAGGGGGCTCGTTCCGGACGCTGCCTCTCGATGGGCATGCGCAGACGCAGATCGAGACGTTCGCCCATTTCCTCGACGTGAAGGTCTCGGTCGAGGAGGTGTCACAGCAGGTGAGAGAGGTCTCGGTGCGGTGAGCGCTCTCGTGTCTGCCTTCACGTGTCGAAGCGGAAGGAGGTCTCGCCGGCGGAGGCGCGTGTTGCGAACTGCCGGCAGAACTCGTTCAGCGCGGAGTAGGGGGCGGTCGGCAGAACGTCTCGGAACTCCAGATGGGTCACGAGGCAGAAGAGCGTGACCTCCAGATAGCTCAGGTCCCGAGGCGGGAGTGCGGAGAGGATGGGCCTCGCGTTCTCCTCCAGCCACGACATCATGTTGACCAGCGACTGCCGCATTTTCGCGTGGTGGGTACTGCTGTCGGTGCCGGCGGCCTTGCCCATGATCAGGGACACTTCCGTCGACATGGCCTGAAGAACGAGCTCCTGTGCATTGGCAAGCAGCGGTTGATCGAGGTCCTCCGGCCAGACCACGCGAGGTCTGGGGTTCGACCGGCGCCATAGCTCGCGACAGACATTGAGAGAGCCGAACCAGACTCCCTGGGGCGTCTGCAAGCTCGGGATTTTGAGCGCGGGGTTGCCTCCGTAATCCTCCGAATTGGAGGACATGAGGTCTCGCACCACTCGCAGGGAGTAGTCGACGCGCATCTCCGCGGCGAAGATCCGCGTGACGCGCGTGAAGTGTGAACTCGAGCGGCCGATGATGACAGGCCTGGCGAGTTCTTCGAGCGCAGCTGGCATGCGTGTTCCTCCGATTGGGGAGTGGTACGAGGCCACCGTAGGCGTATCCCCGCGCGGTGCACAAGCCGGAAGGGGTCTGCTGCTGGGCCCAGGCGTCGGGTGGTTACGCGTCCTCGTCCTCGGTCTCCGCCGCTGCATCCTGCGCCTTCTCTTGAGCAGCAGTGCTCTTCATCTCTTCCCACTTCTTCAGGGCGGAGGCCACATGGTGGAGCGTGTGTCTCTTCAACCTCTTGTGATGCACCGCGAAGTAGTGCTCCCCGGCGATTGACACGAAGTCGAAAGGTGAGGCCGGGTGTTCCTTCAACCACGTTTCTGCGTCCGCACGGGTTTCAAATGATGGCGTCGTCGGAGGTATTCCTCTTGCCGCCAGTTCTCCGATGTATGGCTCGATGATGTAGTCACGGTAGATGAAGCGGGTGTTGTCCTCACGAGTATACACGGCCTGATAATACTCATCGCCAATGAGTATGTTCGCCGGGCTGGGTGGTTCCGCGGGCCCCTTCAGCCATGCCTCTGCTTCGTCGCGCGTCTTGAAGTAGGCAATGGCAAGCGGGGCATGATCGAGGCGGTTGTTGATGTAGTCCTCGCAAGCATCGAGCTGTCCCGTATCGGCGATGAAGTTGACCTGATGGATGATGAGGCGCGCCGCCTGCTTCTGTTCGGGCTCGAGGGTCTCGTCGAAAGCCTTCAGGAGAAGTTCCATGACCCTTTGCGAGATCGCCGCATCCTTTCGTTCTTCAAGCGCGGTGCTCACATGGGGGCGCGGCAGGGGGGCTGTTTGCTTGAGGTAGTCCTCAAACAGGTAGGCCTGGCCCGTTGCGCTGATGAAGTCCCTGTACGCCTTCACCTGGACCCAGAGCCGCTGTTCTTCTTTCTTGCCTTGGAGCCCCGCAGCGCGCCACCGAGATGAGGCGAAGCGTGCAGCGTCATTGAGAGAATCATGGATGCTCACGGGGCCACCTCCGCGACGCTGGTGGAGGGGAACCCCGAGGAGTTCTCCGCGAACAACACGAACGGCATCAGAATGAGGGCCGCTGCTCCCGCAGCGGTGCTTACGGCAACGAAGGCCACTCCGGCGATGATGATGACTGAGCCGGCGAGAATCTCCTCGCGGTGGGTCTTGAGCCAATCAAGCGCGGGCTCTATTGCATGGAACTCCGCAGCGTATTCTTCGGCCCAACTGCCTCTTCCCTTGTTACATAGAACCGCTTGTTGCAGGCAATGCCTCGGACACCACCAGCTTCTGGCGATGCGCCACGGCTGGGTTTTGACATCATCGTACTTCCATTGGCCGACCTGGATCGGTCTGCTGCTCGCAAGGCAGTCCTGCTCGCACTGGACTCGTCGGCCTTCGCAGTACGTCTCCAACCCCATTGAGGAGACGCGCACCATTGCTCGGTTTGAGTTCATCGCGCTCAGGGCGGATTGGAATTTCGCCAGATCGAAGTCCTTGAGCGGCTTCCAGTCGTGAGTGATTCGTCCATCCGGCGTCTCCTGGATGATGAGCGCGTACCTGGCCAGGTCATGCGGGCCGGTGGGTCCCTGGGCCGCGACAAGGGGTTGGGTCACGCTGCAGGCAACAAGGAGAAGACCGAGGCTCGACGCGATGAGCTTCTGTCCGAGCGTTTGGGTGGACATGCAGGATTCCCGGTGTGGTGTTCCAAGCATCCCTTTGATGCCCGGAGATGGAGAGCCTAGAGGGAGTGGAATGACGGCATACCTGAACTCTGCCGTGGGCGTTGCCTTTCATACCCTGGGGAGGGGATTCTTCCGTCCATGGAATCCAGGAGAATCAAGAGAATCGGCATGGTGGGCGGTGGTGCCATGGGCTGCGGCATCGCGCTCGAGTTCGCCACCGCGGGCCGGCAGGTGACGCTCTACAACACCCGCTCGGAGAGCAGCGCCCAGGCCCAGGTGCGCATCGAGCGCGATGCGGCGCTCATGGTGGAGACAGGCCCGAGCCCGGCGACAGCTGCCGCCCTCTGGCCCTTCGACTCACCGTCCCGGTGCGCTGAGATTCCGCGAACGGAGCGAGAAGGTCCGCTCCTCCGTGCGCGGGCCGCTGGTGAGCCCCGTGGCCTGGGTATGCTTGAATAGGCTCGTGGCCGACTTCACCGAAGAGCAGATGGATTCCGCGCTCCACCTCGCCAGCCAGGAGCTGTCCTTCCCCTCGTACTACGAGCCCTGTGTCCGGCCCCTCCTGCGCAACCCCGAGGGCCATTGGCCCCGGTGCTGTGCCGGGGGTTGTGAGCCTTGTGCCCAGACGTTGATCCGCGTGGCCCTGCGCACGCTGGAGATTCTGGGCACTCCCCGCGTCACCCCCATTCCGGAGTGGTGAGCACGGGGGCGCGGTGAAGCCTCAGTAGGCCCTCCGAGCCAACCCGGTTGGGCTCGATACCCTCACCCCGTCCCTCTCCCGAGGGGAGAGGGGAAATTGTTGGCGGCGAATTGTGGGTAGCCAGGGGATGGGGACTGCTCCTCGCTACGGTTTCAGAACAGGCGCACGCCCAGGCCCAGGCGCACTCCGTAGCCCAGCCTCGTCTGCGGCACCCCTCGCAGCTCCTTGAACACGTCCACCCCCAGCTCGCCCACCGCCGACAGCGACAGGTCCTCGCCCAGGTAGATCTCCGCTCCGCCCCCCGCCATCGGCTTCACCCTCCACGTCCCCGCAGGGCTCAGCCCCAGCTCGTACGGCACCTCCACCAGCCCCACCGCCGTCACCGTCTCCGCCACCTTCCAGCTCGCCACCACCGCCGGGTTCAACCGCAGGAACCACCCCTCCAGGTTCTGCTCGTCGAAGTACCGGCTCCCCGTGTTCCCCGTCACCCCCAACCCCAGCTCCGGCGCCACCGCCCACGCTCCGCTCGTCCACACCTGCCGCCTCGCCACCCCCTCCGCCGTCACCGCCAGCCGCAGATAGTCGAACCGCGCCCGTCCCCCCACCTCCCAGCCCCCCGTCCCCTGCCGGTACGCCGCTCCCACCTCCGGCACCCCCACCCACCCGGAGAGCGCCGTCGCCCCATCGGGCAACGCCGCCGGCGCCACCACCGCTCCGAAGTTCTCCCGCTTCTCCTCCAGCCTCACCGCCTCCGCCGTCGGGGCCGTCGTCTCTTGCGCCGCCGCCATCAGCGGCGTGAGCACACACACCAGCATCAGTCGCGTCATAGGCCGCCCACTCTGGCTCCTCGCCCCCCGGCCCGTCGAGCGTTTCCTGCCCCTCCTGCTGCCGCTTACCCAACAATTTCAAGCCCTTGGCTTCCCGTCACGGGCTCGTGTCAGATAGGACCGGGTGTACTCTCGTTTCGTGATAGTCTTATTTCTCAGAGTATCGTAGTTTTTTGTCCGTAGTGGATGCCCGGCTTCTCCCAGGATCGCCGCTCCAGGAGTTCCCCATGGCCGACAGCTCGCACCGCGCCACCATCCTCGAGCCCGCCCCTTCCTCCGTCTCCGCCGACGTCAGCCCCCGGCGGCGCTCCACCCGTTTCCGCCCCCGCGTCCTGCTCGTCGAGCCCGACAAGGACGCGCGCGCCTCCCTCGCCCTGGGCCTCGTCAGTGCCGGCTTCGAGGTGCTCGCCGCCCCCGCCCTCGAGGACATCCTCGGGGAGCTGGGCGAGGGCCGCCCGTTGCCCCACCTCGTCATCGCTCCCGTGGTGCCCCTCGGCGACGGGCTGGACGGCTTCACCTTCTGCGAGCGGCTGCGCGCCGACGCCCGCACCGAGCACCTCCCGGTGTACCTCCTCTCGCGCCACGAGGAGCCCCACCACCGCCCCCGCGCCGAGGCCGTGCGCGCGGATGACTACCTCCTGCAGCCCCTGCCTCCGCGGGTGGTGGTGTCCCTCGCGCGTCTGAAGGCCGGCCGCAGCGCCTTCGCCCCCGCCTACGAGGCCCATACCGTCCGCATGCCCCTGGCCCAGGTGCTCCACGCCCTGCTGTGTGGCTCGCGCTCCGGCCGCATCGAGCTGCGCGACAACGAGGGCTGGCTCTCCTTCCACCAGGGCCACGTGGTGGACGCCTCCTTCGAGGGCGAGCGCGGCCTCACCGCCATCCGCCGCCTGCTCCTCTTCGGCTCGGGCGCCTACGCCGTCTCCTTCGCCGAGGTGCTCGCCGAGGGGAAGCTCCTGCTCACCCTGAAGATCTACGCCTCGCTGCTCCTGCCCGCCGCCGAGCGCTTCGCCGCCCTCTGTGCCCTGGGCATCCCCCTGTCCGCGCGGCTCGTGGTGGACTTCAAGCGGCTGGCGGACGTCCTCAAGTCCCTGCCCGATGACGTGGGCCCGGTGCTCCGCCTCTTCGATGGCCAGCGCACCGTGCACACCGCCCTGCTGGAGTGCTCCCTGCCCGAGGTCACCACCCTGGAGGTGGTGACGTGCCTCTACGCCCAGGGCGTGCTGGTGCCCGCCAACCTCATCGCCGAGCGCGAGCCGGTGCCCCAGTCCATTCCGCCCTTCTTCGAGCCGGTGCTCTCTTCCGGGGCCCTCGAGGAAGAGGAGGCGCCCTTCTCCGAGGCGTTCGAGGTGCCGGGCTCCTCCCGGGCGGCCTGAAGCGGGCCTGGACCGGTCCCACGCCGGAGGTTAGAAGACGCGCCATGTCCGGTCACAATCGGTGGTCGAAGCTCAAGCGGTACAAGGCCGTGATGGGCGCGAGCAAGGGCAAGCTCTACAGCAAGCTCATCAAGGAGCTCACCGTCGCGGCGCGGTTGGGGGGCGGCAGCCCGGACAACAACGCCCGGTTGCGCGTGGCCATCCTCGCGGCCCGCGAGGCCAACATGCCCAACGACAACATCCAGCGCGCCATCAAGAAGGGCACCGGCGAGCTGGAGGGCGAGAGCTACGAGGAGATCGTCTACGAGGGCTACGGCCCCGGCGGCGTGGCCATGCTCGTGGAGTGCCTCACCGACAACCGCAACCGCACCGCCAGCGACATGCGCTCCATGTTCTCCAAGGAGGACGGCAACCTGGGGGCCGAAGGCTCGGTGAACTGGATGTTCCACAAGAAGGGCCTCATCACCGTGAAGCCCGGCCCCTCCGAGGACGAGGTCATGGAGAAGGCCATTGAAGCCGGCGCCGAGGACGTCCTCAATCACGGCGCCGAGGGCTTCGAGGTGCGCACCGCCCCGGCGGACCTGCACGCGGTGGCCTCCAGCCTGGAGCAGTCCGGCCTGAAGCTGGGCGAGCAGAAGTGGACGTACTTCCCGCAGACCACCGTGCGCGTCGAGGGCGACAACGCCAAGAAGCTGCTCAAGTTGATGGAGCTGCTCGAGGACAACGACGACGTGCAGAACGTGCACGCCAACTTCGAGATGGACGAGGCCCTCATGGAGTCGCTCTCCGCGTAGTGGGGGAGACGGGCACATCGACACGGAGGCGGCCCGCGCGTTATAGGGCAGGCTGAACCCCTGTTCCGTTGTCCCCGGAGAGGAATTTGCGCGTCCTAGGCATCGACCCCGGCAGCCGCTTCATGGGGTATGGCGTGGTGGAGGAGCGGCGAGGCCGGCTGGTCCACGTGGGCCATGGCGTCATCAAGGTGGACCCCGGCGCCCCCCTGGAGCTGCGGCTCAAGGAGCTGCACGGCGCGCTGCTGACGGCCGTGAAGCTCTACAAGCCCCAGTCCGTGGCGGTGGAAGGCGTGTTCACCTTCCGCAACGCGCGCAGTGCGCTCATCCTCGGGCACGCCCGCGGGGTGGCGCTGCTGGCCGCCGCCCAGGCCGGGCTCTCCGTGCACGAGTACCCGCCCGCCCGGGTGAAGCGCGCGGTGGGCGCCGGTGGCGCCGCCGGCAAGGACGCCGTGGCGCGCATGGTATGTACCTTCCTCGAGGTCGAGGTGTTGGATCGCGCGGATGCCAGTGACGCACTGGCGGTGGCGATCTGCCACCTCAACCAGGGCCGGTCCGGCGTGCCGGTATCGGGCGCCAGGCCCTCGAAGACGCGCCGCAAGTCGGCGCAGGCGCAGCTCGCGGACAAGCTGACGCCGTCCTACAGGAGGCCGGAAGCGCGATGATCGCCGCACTGCGTGGCAACGTTCTGGAGAAGAGCCTCGAGGAGGCCACCATCGACGTGGGAGGGGTGGGCTACCGCGTGTTCTTCTCCTCGCTCACGTTGGGGCGCCTGCCCGCGGAGGGCCAGCCCGTGCAGGTGCGGGTGCGCACCGTGGTGCGCGAGGACGCTTTCGAGCTGTTCGGCTTCCTCAGCCGCGCCGAGGAGGAGCTGTTCCTCCTGCTCAACTCGGTGTCGCACGTGGGGCCGAGGCTCGCGCTGGCGGTGCTCTCCGGCATGGAGGTGCCGGAGCTGGTGGCCGCGCTGGGCCGGGGCGAGGTGGCGCGCCTCACCAAGATTCACGGGGTGGGGAAGAAGACCGCCGAGCGGCTCGTGCTGGAGCTCAGGGACAAGGTGAAGACGCTGCACCTGGAGCAGGTGGCCGCCCAGGCGAAGCCCGCCGCCCCCGAGTCCGCGCAGAGGGCGGACCTCGTCTCCGCGCTCATCAACCTCGGTTACAAGCAGCCCCAGGCGGAGAAGGCCGCGGAGTCCGCCAGCGAGCGGCTCGGCGCCGAGGCCGCCTTCCAGGCCCTCTTCCGCGAGGCCCTCAAGTCCTTGCGCACCGGAGCCTGACGCATGCGCCCTCTCCCTCTGAAGAGGGCGGGGGTCGTCACCGCGGTCAGAAGTAGGTGACGGCCACCGGGGGCTCCGGCGCCACGTCCGGAACGCCCTCGCGCTTGCGCTGGCAGGCCGCGCAGCACTCGGCCCACGGCACGAGCTGCAGGCGCTCGAGCAGGATGGTGGTACCGCAGTCCTCGCACTGTCCGTACGTCGTGGGGTTCGCGGCCAGTTTCCGCAGCGCCCGCTGCACCCGCGGGAGGAGCACTGGATCCCTCTCCTCGCCCGACTCCGCCGCGTCCCGGAGCTGCGCCTGCTGCTCCTCGTCGATCGTCGACAGCACCCACTCGGGCGGCTCCTGGCCGGACAGGACGAAGTGCAGCACGTGGAGCTGGTGCTCGGCCTCGCGGCGCTGGGCCTCGCGGCGCATGTTCACCAGCGCCGGGGTCTCCATCAGCCGCGCCAGACGCTTCTGGACCTCCCGCCGCATCCCGGCGTCCCGGGTGATGACGTCGATGTAGGCCTCGGGGCTGAAGCCCTGGGGCTGGCAGATCTGCTGGAGCACGCGCTCGAAGACGGGCTCGATGCCGACCGTGGCGGCGGTGGGAATCCATCCAGTGGACGAAGCCAGCGCATCGAGCGTGGAGAGGACCGTCCGGTGGATGTCCGGCCACGGGGGCGGGGGGCCTTCTTTGGAACCAATCGTCATGCCTGGGGGACATCTAATCACACGGGGCCTGGGGGGCACACCGGCCTGGCCGTTCAGTGCGCTTGAATCCAGGGCATGTCCGGGGCCAGATACGGGACTCGGTGTAATGCCAGGAGGGCTCTGGGATGTCCGGTGCTTCGAGATGGTGGGAGAGCGCGCGGGAGTGGGTGGGCAAGTTGCCCTCGGGCCTGTCCGGCCAGGTGACGGTGGACGTGGCCCGGAAGCGGGTGCGGTTGTCGCACGCCCGGGTGGAGGCGCTGGCGCGCAAGGCGTTGAAGGACGTGAAGGCGCTCTCGGTGGGCGAGTGGGCGTACGGGCCCCGTGCCTATGACGTGCGCCTGGAGGTCTCCGGCTGGAAGCTGCGCGTGGAGGTGGCCCTGGAGCGGTTGGAGCTCGCCTCGGGCCGCTACCACCTGACGCTGCTGACGCCAGGCCGGGTGGACCTGGAGGAGTCGAGGGCGGCCTCGGCGCTGGTGCAGGGCGTGTTGCGCCTGGGCGGAGGCAAGGCCGCGCTGCGCGCCCTGTTGGATCAGGTCATGCCCAAGGGGCTGAGCTGGGACGGGCAGCGCTTCCAGGTGTCCGGGGCGCTGCCGAAGGAGGGCGCGGTGTCTGCGCGGCTCTTCGAGTCCTCCTCGCTGGTGGTGAACGCCGAGCACGACGCCGACGGCGTGTGGCTGTCGGCCGAGGCGTGGCCGGGCCTGATGGACCTGATGCAGGCCGCGCTCAGCGTGGACCTGCCGCGCAAGCCGCCGGGAACCTGAGCAGCCGGGCGCTCCCAGGTGGCGCCCGCCGCTTCACTCTGGAGCGGACGGGCGATCCACTTCGAGCCGGGGCGCAGGCCGCTCCCGTGGTGGACGGAGGCTCAGAAGCCCACGACGGTGATGCAGTCGTCCAGGCACTGCTTCATGGTCTCGGAGCAGGTCCGGCCCTTGACGCATTGCGAGCACTCCTGCGCCTGGGCCGAGAAGTCCTTGTCCTTCTTGACCTTCTGCTCGCACGTGTCCGTGCACTTCGCCACGTCGAGGCCAGAGGACACGCACTCCTGCTTCTTCTCGCACGCGACACGGCACTCGCTCTTGCAACCGGCCAGGGTCATCGCGAGGCCCAGGGCCGCCACTGCCATCACAATCTGGTTCTTCATCGACTCCTCCGATGCGGCGCATCATGCACGGAGACGGGCGCCATGCGAAGAAACTGCGGGTCTTACGTCTTGTCGATCTCGATACCGAGGCACGTGGACGGGCATTCAGGACCATTGGGTTGGTTGACCTCGTACGAGACCGTCTCGTGCACCTTGAGAGGCTTTCTGCCGCGCTTGTCCGTGAGGGTCACGTCGTACACGTCTCCATTCCGAAGCTCCCCCGACGCCCAGGGGCTGTACGAGACATGGAGCTGGTACCCGCCACTCGCGGCCCGCCGGACCTCGGCATGGATCAGCGGAGTATGGAGGGTGTCTCGCTGGGCCGGATCGGGGAAGGTGACGCGGTTGCCGGAGTCCGGACCCGAGGGCTCCGCGAGTGTCGCGAGGCTGCTCGAGTAGCAGAGCGCGTTGCGGCACACGGTCACGGTGCTCGCTCGCAGTTGCTCGAAGTGCAGGTTGACGGGAACCTTCAGCCAGAATCCGGATTCGCAGCCGATCAGAGTGCAAATGCGGCCGGTGCCAGGACTCACAGGCATCGGAGCATGCGGGACGTGGGGGGCGGTGACGGAGGACGGGGCGGCTGCGACGGATGGAGGGGGGGCGGCGGATGGGGCGGGTTCTTTACTGCCGCATGCACCGGTGAAGAGCAGGGTCAACACCACGGGGAGCACGACGATACGGTGGGTCATGGCTGGTTTCCTCCCGCTGCGGGTATCGCTTCCTCGTACCACCAAAAAGGAGGGCTCCGCGTTCACTTCGCGCGCCTTCGGCGACAACATGACGCGCTGGGGCACGCCCTCCGTCCTCATCGAGACGGGACCCTGGGCGTCGCGGGCTCCGGACGCGCCGCTGGTCCAGCTCAACTTCGTCGCGCTCGCCACCGCGCTGGATGCACTGGCGAGCGGCAAGGCCGAGAAGGCGGAGGTGGCGCGCTACGAGTCCATCCCGGAGAACGACTCCTCGGGCCTCGTCTACCTCATGCTCAAGGGCGTGGGCTTGTTCGGCGCGGATGGAAAGCCCTTCACCGCGGACGTGGGCCTCTCCATCACCCGCGCGGTGCGCGACAACGGCCAGGGGCCTGCCATCGCCCTCGTGGGCAAGGTGGACGAGCTGGGCGATCTGCGCGTCCTGGGCGCGCTGGAGACGGTGGAGGGAAGCGGGCTGTTCGCCGTGCCGCTGTCCGCCTCGGCGAAGGTGGGGGACCCCCTCCAGCTGGCTCAGCCAAAGCAACACACCGTGCTGCCCGGCCAGCCCGCGGAGCTGATGCTGCTCGAGCCCCTGGAGAAGCCCTCCACCTACCGCGTCGAGCGCATCATCCGCTTCGAGCGCTGAGGCAGGTGGGGGCCGGGTGCCACGAGCGCGTCCTTACGGGTGCGTCTCGATGTAGATGTGCGAGCTGCACGGATGGTCGCCGGTGGCCACGTCCGTGAAGTCGATCGGGTTGCCGCCCGAGTCCTTCGGGAAGCCCGCCGCTCCAGCGGGCGCGCCCGAGTTGTACTGGATGGCGTTACCCGTGACCGTGTACGGCCCCGGGGCCGCGGTCAGGGTCAGGTTGCCGGCGCAGTAGGCGGGGGCACCCGGCGGGAACGTCACGGCGATCTGCAGGGGGGCATTCGGGGGGAGGTTGTACTGCGCGATGAACGTCGCGGTGGAGCGCACGTTCCCGTTGCTCGTCCACACCGCGCCGCCCGAGGACGTCTGCGAGAGGCCCACGGTCAGCCCGGGCTCGGGGCTCGTGACCGGCGGCGGGTTGTAGCAATCCAGGGGGATGTTCACGAACTCGACGATGGAGCAGGCCGGGTTGACCTTCTCGATGTCGGTGTTCCAGGTGCCCAACCCATCCGCGGGGTCGATGACGCCGCCCTGCCGCGCGGCCTGGATGCGGAACGTCGTGGCCGTGGTGGAGAACTGGGGGCTCGCGCTCTGCTCGACCCACAGGCCCGTGGAGGGGCTGAACCGCCACATGACGGTGCGGCAGGTCGCGTTGAGCACGCAGGCCGGCATGGTGCCCCCGAGCGAGGCGGGCACGGGCAGGCGCACGGTCATCGAGGTGCCAGCGGCCAGTCCGAGCGTGTTGCCCAGGCCGTCCACGGCCGACAGCGTCACCGCGCCCACGGTCTCGAGCGCCACCGTCTGGCCGAGCGCGTTGCGGGCGGTGAAGTCACCGGGCATCGTGTCCGGGCCGTGCGGCACGATGGAGAACAGCACGCCGCCCGAGGGCAGGGCGCCCGCCGCGGTGCGCAGGGTGTTCGCGAGCAGCTCCACGCGGATGCCGGAGGCCGGATCCTGGATGACGGTGTTGACGGTGGGGCTGACCTGCTGCGTGTAGGCCTTGCCGAGCACGTGCACCTGGCTGAGCTGGCCCGACATCTGGAGCTTGTTCACAGGCCCGTAGCCATCCTTGCGGATGTCGAGCACGTAGCCCGTCTTCGACTCCGTTACCGAGAGGGAGTACGCCCCGGTGCTGCTGGTGAGGCGGGTGATGCCATTCACCGTGACGCGGGCATTGGCGACGGGCCGGTTGAAGGCATCCAGGACCGTGCCCGAGAAGACCGCCGACAGCGCGGCGGAGCGGGTTTCGAGCTCCTCGGCGGGAAGGGGAGGAGTGCTGTTCTCGCCACAGGCGAGGCCAAACAGGACCGGGATCATCAGCAGTGAAGAGCGTCTCATCATCGGGTTCTCCGGGGGTGGATGAGACGCGGCGATTGCACGGTGCGTACCAGCGCGGGCGGAGCTGTCGTCGCTGTCTTCTCGGAGAGTGTGACCGCACCGCGGCTCCCCGTGCCTGTCGACAGTGGAGCAACAAGGAGGGCACGCGGGTGTGGCCTGGGGAGTTATGGAGCACGCCGCCGGTGGGCGATAGTAGGAGGCGCTACGTATGGACGATGAAGCGGCTCGGGTGTGCGGCTCAGGTGCGCAGGAAGCCGCTCGCGTCGGGGAGCCCGCTGCCCGAGGTGTCCACGCCCATCGCGGTCAGGATTCCCGAGAAGATGTCCGGCTCGTTCGTCGTCATCTTGCCGGGCTCGGGCGCTCCGGTGCGCGGGTCGAAGCCGTAGGTCAGCCCGGTGAGCGGGTCCATGCCTCCCAGCACCGTGTTGCCCTTGATCATCGGGGACATCATCAGGAAGCCGTTGTTGAGGTCATGCCCGGAGCTGAACTCCACGGCGTCGTTGGGCCGATTGCGCGTGCGGCCGAACTCGGTCGCCACGTAGATCAACGTGCGGTCCCACATGCTCTCGCCGCTCGTCTCATCGAAGGGCTCGGCCTTGAGCAGATCGACGAGCTTGTCCACCACGCCCAGCACCCGTGACCACATGAAGGCCTGGCCGGAGCGGTGCTCGGTGTGGCTGAAGTCGAAGGCGAGGGGAGGGCTGGCGATGAACTGCTCGCGCGTGCTGCCCACCGCCACGTTGAAGGACGGGCCCAGCGTCACCGTCACCGACACCCGGTACTTGAGCAGCAGGAAGGCCAGGGCCGCCTGGCTCTGCACGGGGTCCGTCAGGTAGTCCGGGAAGAGCGCGCGCAGCCGGTCCCCATCGGGCGAGCTGGACAGGCCGTACTCGGAGAGCGGCAGCGAGGGCGGCTGGTTGGGCAGCACGTTGAGGCGGTTGATGAGATCCCTCGCCTCGAGCGCGGGCTGGCCCACGATGCGCTGCTCGTTCCAGCGCTGGAGCGCCGGAGCATTCTCGAAGGTCTTCCCGAAGACGGACCGGGAGTCGAGCGTGTTGCGCGTGCGCCGGGCCAGCTCCACCACGTCGCGCGGGGGCGCGTCCTTGAGGCCCTTGCTGCCATCGAGCCCCAGCGGCCAGAGCGAGGCGTTGCTCACCACCTCGCCGTAGCAATACGAGGGCAGTGAGTGATCGGTGCCGCGCTCGGAGTAGCCGCCCATGGCCATGTTGACGTTGGGAATGGGGAAGCCCGCGCCGTACTGGAGGGCCACGCACTCCTGCAGCGTGCGGCCGCGCCAGGCGGCGTTGCCGGTGAGGCTGCGCTTCTGGGCGATGACGTGGTTCACCGAGGTGCCCACCGAGGTGGCCACCAGCATGGAGTCCTTGTGCTTGCGCACGAAGGGGAGCTGATCCGTGTTCACCGCCTGGGGGATGTTGCCCAGCCGCGGGCTGCTCACCTTCACGGCGCGGAACGGGGAGCCGTCCACGCCCTGCACCTGCTCGTCGGCGAAGGTGTTGAGCTTCGAGGCGTTGGCGCCGGCCTCCGAGGCGCGCACGGCCAGGAAGCTGTCGACGATGGAGGCGCCACCGGCGGCGCCGATCACGATGAGGAAGCGGGGCTTGCCATCGAGGCGATCGCGGCGAAGGCCGCCGAGCCGCTCGAGGGACTCGGGGGTGTGGAGCGAATCGCGGCAGCCCGTCAGCAGGGTGCCCATTGAGGAGCCCGCGGCGCACAGAGACAGCGCCTTCAACATCTCCCGGCGCGAGAGCCGGCCATTGTTGCGGAGTGACATGGCGTTTCCCTTTAGAAGAAGACGGACTCGGCGGAAGAGAGGACGGCGAAGCAGGCGGCCTTCATCCAGTCGCGGCCGGGCGTGGTGCTGCCCGTGGACTCGATGCCGGTGGCCAGTTGCACCCACGTGCCCACCTCGGCCTCCGTGGGATCTCTCAGCAGGGCGCGCTGGTAGAGCGCGGTGATGGCGTTCTTCACCGGCTCGCCCTCGCGGTTCGCCAGGCGGCCCTGGGCGTCCAGCTCGATGCCTCCGAAGATGACGGCCGTGGAGGGGGTGGTGAGGTCGAGCGTGACGCGCTGGCCACAGGCCGCCAGCGCCACGCGGTCCACGGCGATGGGGGTGGTGACGCCGGTGAAGGGCAGGGGCTCGTAGAAGCCCAGGCCGTAGGGCTCGACGCCGCCCAGGGCCACGGTGTGCACGGAGGTGGTGCAGGGGTACTGGCCCAGCTCGTTGCACACCTGCTCGACGGGGAGCGACAGTGCCGTCGCGAAGTCGAGCGCCAGCCGCTCCGGGCCCTTGAAGCGCAGGTTGTTGCGCGAGGAGCGCGTCACCTCCGGGGGAGTCCCGGAGTCGGCGGGAGGCGGCGTGCCGGCGTCGGGCACCGAGGGGGTGGGCGACGGGCAGGCGGTGAGGGTGCAGGCAGCGGACAGGAGCAACACGCGAAGAGTGTCAGGGCGCACCGTAGGCCTCCGTGCGGATCAGATCGTGAAGCATGCGCTGCACGCGGTAGCCATGCGTGCCCTTGAAGCGCTGCCAGGTGGAGACGAACTCGGCCTGCTCCTCGGGCTTGGGGGCGTGGCCGATGAGCAGCTTCCAGTAGTCGGTGACGGTGGCGATGGCGAAGGCGTCGCTGTTGGCGCCCACCTGCGCCCACTCCACGAGGTCCGCCACCGGCTTGCCGAGGAGGTAGCCGGACTCGGGGACCTGGGTGATGTCCGGCGCGACGTCACGGAAGTACGTCTCGAGGCGGCTGGGGACGTAGCGGGCCGAGGTGTTGCGGGCCGTGAGAGACAGGCCCTGGTAGTTGCGGAAGGGGTAGCTCAGGGGATCCAGCGTCGCGTGGCAGGCCGCGCAGGTGGGCGCCTTCACGCCCTTGGCGTCGTAGTCACGGGGCTCGCCGGCGATGCTGTAGAGGCCCTCCTGTTTGGCGATGTCGAGGCCGAGGTACGCGCGGTAGGCCTGGGACGCGGCGTTGCGCGGGAGCGCGGTGAACATCACGAAGTAGATGAGGCTCCACGAGGAGGTGATGTTGCCCGCGCGGTGCGCCTCGTCGACGAACTGCGTGGGCAGCGTCGGGACGACGGAGTAGCGGGTGGGGTTGATGTCGCGGCGCACGTAGTACTTCGCCGTCATCACCTCGCGCGCGTCGTGGTCGTCGAGCTGCGACCAGGCGAAGAGGTTGTAGTCGTCGTAGTAGTCCGCGAGGGGGATGGCGCCCTTGTCCTCGCCGGCCTTGAGCGAGCCGACCGGGCGGATCTTCGGGTGCGCGAGCTTCCACAATTGCCCGTTCTTGCCACGCCAGAACTCGGTGGTGGTGCACCGGTCGAGCTCTGCGTCGATCCGAGAGCGCTGCTCATCGGCGTTCAACGCGGCGAACTCCTTGAGCTGCGCATAGGTGGGGGACCGTCCGCAGAAGTCGAGCAGCACGCGCCGGTAGGCGAAGCGTGTGTCATAGCGGCACACGTCATACTGGGGATTGTGGGGGTCGGAGCCCGCCACGCAGCCACCCGTCTCCACGGGGACGCTGTTGGGGTCGGCCGGCTGGGTGCCGCGCTGGTGCTCCACGAGGTTGGACACGCCATCGCCGTCGGAGTCCTGCGACTCGACGGCCCTCAGCGCGGTGGGAAGTGCGTACGTGAAATCCGCGTCGGACAGCGGGCGCGGCGCACCGGGAGCCAGCTGGGCCTCGAGCGCGGTGCCGAAGGCGTTACGCTGCGGCGGCGCGACGTGGCAGTAGGTACAGGCCGGCTGCTGCCCGGTACACGCGGGCGCCGTGGGATAGGTGGCGCAGAAAACGTTGCCCGCGGGTGGTTTGGCCAAAGCCTCCCCCGACAGACACAGGGCGGCCCCCAGAATGAGTCGTCGAAGCACCTGACCTCCTTGTGATGGGATTACTCAAGACAGACAGGAATACCCGAAGAGCCTTGAACTGAAAAGTAGCGTTTTCAGTGTGCCCAGGTGCACACATGCTCACCGTACAGGCACACAGGCTGCGCCTTGGTTTTTGAGAAACCGGTCGCGCGGGCCCGCCGAGACACGGCCCTTCCAGCGTCCCGATATCTTTCGGAAGGGGGTGGAGCCGGGCTCGACACGGCCCCAGTCGAGCGAAGGTTCAGAAAACCCAGACAGGAAGACGGGCAGCGAACGGTCGCCACCCGTCTGGGTTTCACCCCGTCATGCCTTGATGTAGCGCTCGAACACGAAACCGAAATCCTTCACCCAGTACTTCTGCTGAGCGCCGGTGAGCCAGGCGAAGGCGGCCTGATTGAGCTCCTTGAAGGACTCGACGATGGGGGTGGATCCCGCCTGGCCGCGGCCGAGGGTGGTGGAGGCGACCTCGATGCTGGCCTTGGCATGGCCGAGCGCCACTTCGTTCTCGTGCATCAGCTCGGAGATGCGGATGAGGGCCTTGTAGAGGTCCTTGACCTGCTCGAGGTGCTTCTTGTGCACGTCGATGGAGTAGTCTTTGGCGCCCAGGCGGAACTTGATCTCCACGTCCATGTCGATGTTGCCAGCGGTCTCGAGCAGCACGTTGGAGATGGGGTGGGTGCTGTAGTTGTAGCGGCGCAGCATGCGCTTCTTGCTGGCGGCGCTGGTGCCGTCGAGGTGGATGAGTGCCTTGTTGGTGAAGCAGTACTCGTCCGACTTGGACTTGATGAGGAAGTAGATCTTCTCCTGGTCCTCGTGCATCACGTAGTCATCGGCGTCCACCTTGTCATAGTCGGCCGGGGCGATGACCGAGCCGATGTCACTGAGTCCGAGGGCGTCGGCGGCGATTTTTCCGAACATCTTCATCCTCCTGGGGAAGGTGCTGCGGTGAGGGGCCGTGACCATAGTCGAGGTCGCGTGTCGGATCCACGACATGCCGGGCACCGGTTGGAAGGGAAATTCCTCGCAGGGATGCAATGCATTGGGTTGGCGGATGCATGCCCATGGCCAGTCAGAAGCGGGAGAACCCCATCCCACTGGAGCGCCGATGCCGGAAGTGAGAGGGAAAGGCTGCCTCTCCGGGATGACCCGTGAGATCGGGCCCCGCCCCGCCTGTCCGCTCGCACGCTTCACGTTCCGGCAGAACGTTTGGGATGGGGCGCCGAGGTCGAGCCGGGACGCCCGCTCGAGGACTCGCAGCTCGGAGCGGTGTCCCGGCACACTCATGCAACCCGGTTGCCAGAGCGACGGGTCCGTGCTCTCGTCACCGTGCTCGCGGACGCCAGGAGGCGCCGGAGCGGAGACCTTCTCATGGAGAGCCAGCGCGAGTGGACTCTCGGCACGCATCGACTTCGCTTCGAGCCTCCTGACGTTCTGTGGGTGGAGTACCGGGAGAAGATCTCCCTGGAGGATGCGACGCGGGTGGTGGACGTCTACCGGGAGCTGAGCAGATCGGTGCGCTTCTTCCTGCTGGTGGACTTGAGTGGAATCCCCCTGGTGGACGCGGAGGTCCAGCGCTACTTCAGCGAGCACGCGGATCCCGCGTGGCTCCATGCCAACATCATCATCGGAGCCCGGCTCGGGAACAAGGCGGTGGCCCGGGGCATCTTCCTCGCGTCTCACCTGACCGGACGCTCGGAGGAGGCGCACTTGTCCAAGGTCCAGTTCGTCTCCACCCAGGCCGAGGCCTACGAACTCGTGGCCTGGCTGCGCGCACGGCCCGGCCATCAGGCGTCCTGACGGGCCGCGGGGGGATTGGGGCCCGGACCAGAATCCGTGCGTCCGCTACCATATCGGTGCGCGGTGTTCGCGCTGGAGCGTGCGGTGGATGGCCACGCATGGGCAGGATTTCATCTGCCCCACCATGATGCTGGCACTGGTGGAGGTCTGCGAGGACCGGGCCATGAGGACACGGGTGCAACCTGAAGCCCGTGGCACCCTCACCCTGTCCCTCTCCCGGAGGGCGAGGGGTTGTGACGCGGTGGGAAGGAGAGTGCCTCGGGTCAGGGGACTCGGGCGAAATGTGACCTGGGGACTCAGGCCGCGCGGCGGGCGGCAGCAGTCGGGCGGATGTCCCCGTGGTTCGGCGCGGGCAGGGTGATGGTCGGTGACAAGCCTGGCGCCACCAGAGAGCCCGTCAGCAGCGACGACGGGTGGAAGTTCACGAATGCCCCCTCCACTCGCGACGGGCCCGCGAACACCTTCTCCACCACCATCGACGTGTACTGCTCCAGCGAGCTCTCCCGGGTGTTGCCGTTGAGCACCACCTCCCAGCCCATCTGCTCGGCGAAGGCGCGCACTCCCGGAATCCTCGACTGCAGCGGCGTGTAGCTCTCCGACGCCACACCGTTCTCGCTCACCACGAACACTTCCTTGTCCGTGGCCACGGCCAGCGACATGTTCCCCATCGTGTGCCCCGGCGTCGACAGGATCGCCGCTCCCCGGCCCAGCCACGTGTCCCCGTCCAGCAGCACCACGCGCTCCTCCGGCACCCCGTCCGTCCCTCCCGGCACGTACCAGACCTTCTCCATCGGGTGCAGGTTCTTCACCGACTCCCACTCGGCCCGCTGCACCAGCAGCTTCGCCCTCGGGAAGTACGCCGGCTCCCCATCCCCGCCCAGCCACCGCCGCACGTCCTGCACGTGCAGGTGATCGAACGCGATGTAGTCCACGTCCTCCGGCTTCAACCCCAGCGCCGTCAGGTGGCTCTGCACCGTCCCGTACCGCCGCGTCATCACCTTGTCCGAGACGAAGTCGCCGTACTTCTCGCGCAGCGACTTGAAGAAGGGCGCCTCCTGGCCGCGCTCGTAGTCGCTCGGGTTGAAGAGCAGGGTGCGCGTCGCCCCGTCCTCCAGGTACTGCACCACCTGCATCCGGTTCGTCATCATCACGTAGGGCGCCGGAGACAGCGCCCCTCCGCTGAAGGCGAACAGCGACGGGTAGGGGAACGTCACCAGGTCGCACGTGGCCACCGCCGCCACCGGGCCTCCGGCCGTGAAGGCGTCTCGCGCCTCCTGCGCTGCCCGGCGGAGCTTCTGCAGGCGCACGCCGGACACCGGCTCGGCACGGGCCTCGTTGAGGAAGGGGAGGGGACGGAAGGGCGTGTTCATGGGTTCACCGTGAGCTCGAAGACGGTCTTCACTGACTGATGGCGCGCGCGGGCCAGGTTGGCCTCGATGGCCTCCTGGTAACGCGCGAGCGGAAAGGTATGTGTCACCAGCATGCTCGGGTCCGGGCCTTCCCGGCGGGCGAGCAACTCCAGCACCGCGTCGAAGGTGTGCTGGCGAACGCCCCGGAAGCTCTCCAGCCCGTACACGTAGGAGCCGAGCAGCGTCAGCTCGTTGCGCCACACCGTCGTCCAGTCCACCCGCTCGAGAATCCCCGCCGCCCCCACCAGCACCACCTTCCCCAGCGAGCGCGTGTAGCGCAGCGCGTCCTGCACCGAGCCCGCGCTGCCGATGCAGTCGAATGTCACCTCGTAGCCGCCCGTGAGCGCCGGCGGGCCCAGGATGGGGCGGTACACCTTCGCCCCCGTGCGCCGCGCCACCTCCTCGGCCTCGGCGGTGTCGTCCCGCATCACCCGGAAGGCCTCGTCCGCTCCGAGCTGCTTCGCCAGCCGCAGCTGGTACTCCTCGGCCGCCAGCAGCGTCACGTGGCAGCGCGAGCCCAGCGCTCGAATCGCCCACAGGCACGCGAAGGCCACCGGCCCGCCGCCAATCACCAGCACCTTGTCCTCGTCCCGCAGCGGCACCTTCAGCACCGCGTGCAGGCTCACCGCCAGCGGCTCCACCAGCACGCCCGCCTTGTCGCCCACCCCCTCCGGCAGCGGGTGCAGCTGCGAGGGGTGCGCCACCATCTCCGTCCCCATGCCCCCGGGCAGGTCCTTCTGGTAGCCCAGCATCTGCCCCGCCGCCAGGCAGCCCTCGGCCGTGTGCTCGCAGCCGTTCTCCTGCCCGGCCGCGCACGCCTTGCACGGCGGCTGGATGCCCCGCAGGCGGCAGGGCAGCAGCGGATTCACCGCCACCTTCTGCCCCACCTCCACGCCGCGCGCCTCGGGCCCCAGCTCCGTCACCTCGGCGAGCACCTCGTGCCCCAGCACCGCGGGGAAGCTATTGAAGGGCTCCATCTGGGGGCTCATCTTGAAGAAGATCGTCCCCATGTCCGAGCCGCACAGCCCCGTCAGCAGGGGCCGCAGCCGCACCCAATCCGGTCCGGGCAGGGTGGGGGAGGCCAGCTCCCGCAGGGAGAGGCAGCTCCCGCGTCCGTAGTGCAGCTTCGGGTACATGCCTCCCACCCCCTTGGCGAGGACGTACCGGGGGATGGAGAGGTCGAAAACGAGTCCCTTCACGGGGCAAGCTCCCTGGGCAGGCGGGCTGACGGCGGGGGGCATCGAGTCTAGCCCCACGAGAGGAGCCGCGACACCGGGGCCGTTCTGGTAGGGTGACGGCAGAGGAACGAGGGGTATGGCGAAGGCGAAGCGGAAATCCGACGACACACTCTCCGAGGAGGCGCTCAACGACGAGGTCCGCGTCGAGGCCTCCCTGCGTCCGCGCTCGTTCGACGAGTACGTGGGCCAGAGCGCTGTCGTCGAGAAGCTCAAGGTGTACGTCCAGGCGGCCAAGTCCCGCGGCGAGGCGCTCGATCACTGCCTCTTCTCCGGGCCTCCGGGTCTGGGCAAGACGTCGCTGGCCTACATCATGGCCAACGAGCTGGGCGTGGGCATCCATGTCACCAGTGGCCCCGCGCTCGAGCGCAAGGGCGACCTGGCCGGCCTGCTCACCAACCTCAACGAGCGCGACATCCTCTTCATCGACGAGGTCCACCGCCTCAACGCCGCCATCGAGGAGTACCTCTACCCGGCCATGGAGGACTTCCGGCTGGACATCACCATCGACACCGGGCCCGCCGCCCGGGCGATGAAGATCGATCTGCCGCCCTTCACCCTCATCGGCGCCACCACCCGCACGGGCCTGCTCACCTCGCCGCTGCGCGACCGTTTCCAGATCCAGGAGCGGCTCGAGTACTACGAGCCCAAGCACCTGGAACTCATCCTCAACCGCTCGGCGCGCATCCTCGGGGTGAAGTTGGACCGCGATGGTTCCCGGGAGATCGCCACCCGCGCCCGCGGCACGCCCCGCATCGCCAACCGGCTGCTGCGCCGCCTGCGCGACTTCGCCCAGGTCGAGGGCGATGGCAGCATCACCCAGGAGCTGGCCTCCACGGCGCTCACCCGCCTGGGCGTGGACGCCTCCGGCCTGGACGCGATGGACCGCAAAATCCTCCTCACCATCCTCGAGAAGTTCGGCGGGGGCCCGGTGGGCGTGGAGACCATCGCCGCCGCCGTGGGCGAGCAGCGCGATACCATCGAGGACGTGTACGAGCCCTTCCTCCTCCAGGAAGGCTTCCTCCAGCGCACGCCGCGGGGCCGCACGGCCACGCACCATGCGTACAGCTATTTCAACAAGAAGGCGCCCACTTCTGGTGGGCAGGGGTCCCTCTGGTGAGCACCACCGCCACCGCCGTCCCGGCTCCTTCCATGTCCCGCGTTCCCCGTGACTTCTACGAGGAGCTCGTCCGCGCCTCGCAGGGCAACCGCGCCGGTTTCCTCTCCGAGCGCGAGCGCTGGCTGCGCGCCCTGCCCGTGGAGGCCCGCGAGGAGCTCCTCTTCGAGTTCGAGATGCTCCTGCGCGCCGTGGAGCGCTACGTCCACCTCTACGACAACGGCGTCATCGATCCCCAGGACAAGCCGCTCGTCACCCGCGACTTCCGCGAGGAGCTCAAGGACGTCCGCGCCACCCTCAGCCAGGCCATCCGCCTCGCCCGGCACCTGTTGGATCCGGACTCGGACCAGAAGCTCCAGTTCCGCCGCTACGTCGAGACGCAGCTCGCCGACGACAACATGCGCCGCACGCGCATCGAAGGCGAGCTGGACCAGGAGACGCCCCAGGAGAGCCTCTTCGTCCTGCGCCAGTCCTTCGAGTCGCTGCGCAACCTCATCGATCACCTGCTGCAGCTGCCGGTGTGCGGACTGAGCCTCTTCAACGACGTGGGCAACCTCGTCCTGCGGGAGATCGTCCTCAACCGCTACTTCCGGCCCTTCCGGCTCACCGAGTTCCGCCTGGAGTATGACCGGCTGCGCTCGGTGCGCCTGCTGTCGCTGCTCTCCACGGTGCCCCCGGAGACGCGGCCCCTCTTCACCACCGCCTACCTGGGCCTGTTCCGCCTGCTGCACTACCTGGCCTACGTGAGCCAGGACTCTCAGGGCCCCATCCCCCGCCGTGTGCGCGTGCTGCTCGCCCTGGTGCGCAGCGAGGCGATCGGGCTCGTGGGCTACCTGAAGAACGAGCTGGCCCCCAAGGCCGGCCCCAAGCCCCTCCAGGCCGCGTGCCTGCGCGCCGCCCGTGACATCGCCCGCGAGACGGAGCGCATCGCCCGGGACGTGCTCGTGGAGCTGGACCGGGATCGCGCCGCCGCCGCCCGCGCCTCCTACGCCTTCACCCAGCTCTTCCAGACCCAGGTGGTGGCCCTCACCGAGGCGCTCTCTCCCGGCGCCGCCTCCGGCGAGGCCCCCTTCGAGCAGCTCTCCTCGTCCATGGAGGCCGCCGAGCGTCTGCGCAAGGATCTGTGGGTCTTCGCCCAGCTGTGCCGCGCCGCCGAGGGGCACCTGCGCAACGACGACGTCCCCTCCGCCGAGGCCGTCATCTCCAGCATCGTGGCCTTCCTCGGCTACTTCCAGGACGGCAGCTACCAGCTGCTGCGCTACGTGGACTACGAGGCCTTCGACCGGTTCAGCGCGCTCCTCACCGAGCTGCCCTGGCCGCCCGAGGGCCCCGCCGTGCGCACCCGCCTCATCGAGGACCTGCGCGGCTTCTCCATGGTGCTGGAGAACACCTTCGCCGCCGTCAGCCGCCGCGCCCAGCTCCGGGGTTTCAACTTCGACCGGGCCGAGGCCGAACTGCTCCGGGACCGCTTCCTCGCCGCCACCCGGTGAAACCGTTGTCGTGAATCCGTCACCGTAAGTACGCCTTGTGTCACGGATTCGTTCGTCAACCGTTTGATTCCAGGCATCTGCTTGCGTTATGGGGTCGCGTCAATGATGCGCCATGACGGGGTGCGGCGTGTGGAAGTTCTGACACATTTGTCACGGTGACGGGGTAGGTGCACAGCGAGTCGAGGGGGGAAGGGTGACGGGCAGCTCGGGTCACCCCGGCGAACCAGCCAGAAACTCCAGTGGATTCCAACACTTGGAGAGCCCCGGGCACCCCAGCGGTGACCCTCCGGAGCATGGCTTCAGTGGCGTGTGGTTTGCATCGATACGCGGCGCGTCAGATGGGCAGTGAACATTGACGGGCCTCTCCCTGGGTAGGGGAGGGCGGAGCAGCACCCGCATCGATTCAGAGGCGACACCGAACATGGCTTACACCTCGTACAACCAGCGCACCCTTTCGCACCCCGTCCGTTGCCAGGGCGTGGGGCTCCACTCCGGCGCGCCGGTGAACCTCTCGTTGCTGCCGGCGCCGGTGAATCACGGCATCGTCTTCGTGCGTACGGATACGCCTCGCCCGGTCTCCATCCCCGCCCTCACCGAGTACGTGGTGGACACGTCGCTGGCCACCACCCTGGGCAAGGACGGCGTGAAGGTGAGCACGGTGGAGCACCTGATGTCGGCGCTGGCCGGCATGGGGCTGGACAACGTGCGCGTGGAGCTGGACGGGCCCGAGGTGCCCATCATGGACGGCAGCGCCGCGCCCTTCGCCGCGCTGATCGCCGAGGCCGGCCTGCGCGAGCAGGAGGAGCCCCGCCGCCTGCTCGTCATCAAGAAGACGGTCTCCGTGACGGACGGTGACAAGGAGGCGAGCTTCTCGCCCGCCAACCGCTTCCGCATCTCCTGCACCGTCGACTTCAAGCACCCGCTCATCACCGGGCAGTCCTTCGATCTGGAGTTCTCCGATCGCTGCTTCCACCGGGAGATCTCCCGCGCGCGCACCTTCGGCTTCCTCCGGGACGTGGAGATGCTCAAGAAGATGGGCCTGGCGCGCGGCGGCTCGCTGGAGAACGCCATCGTCGTGGACGAGTTCTCCATCCTCAACCCGGACGGCCTGCGCTTCCCGGACGAGTTCGTGCGCCACAAGATCCTGGACGCCGTGGGAGACATCTCCCTGTTCGGCCGTCCGGTGGTGGGCCACCTGAAGGCCTTCAAGACGGGCCATGCGCTCAACCAGAAGCTGGTGAAGGCCGTGCTGGCGGACCCCTCCAGCTACGAGATCGTCCCGGCCCGCAAGCACCTGGAGCTGCCCGAGCTGCGCCTGCCGGAGATCGGCCTCGAGCCGCTGGTCGCCTGACAAGAAGCGCGCCCGCGAGGGCATGAGAAATTTCTTTGCGGATACGGGGTTTTCTCGACTAAGGACCCGTACCCATGCTCATGCGCTCCACTTCCACGCTTCTGGCCGCCTTGTTGGCGGTCTCCCTCTTCTCCGGATGCAACAAGGAGAAGGCCCCGGCCGCCGCTGCCACGGCGACCACTCCCACCCCCGCCGCCGCTGGCGAGCCCAGCCCGGACACGGTCGTGGCCACCTACGGTGACGGTCAGAAGATCACCTACGGTGATCTCAACGATCGCATCAAGGACCAGCTGGCCAACCTGGACAAGCAGAAGTACCAGCTGCGCAAGCAGGGCATCGACGGGCTCGTGGTGGAGCGCCTGGTGCAGGCCGAGGCCAAGAAGCGCAACATGACCGAGGAGCAGCTGATCAAGGCCGAGGTCGACGACAAGGTTCCGCAGCCGCCCGAGGCGGAGCTGAAGAAGATGTACGACGAGGCCAAGGAGCGGCTGCCCCCGGGCACCACCTTCGAGCAGGTGAAGCCGCAGATCGTCGACTTCCTCAGCGGCTCCAAGAAGCAGGAGCGCGCGCGGGAGTTCTTCGCCGAGCTGAAGAAGGGCGCCAACGTGCAGATCACCCTGCCCGAGCCGCCGCGCGAGCGGAAGACGGTGGCCGCCACGGGCGCCGCCAAGGGCCCGGAGAACGCGCCCATCACCATCGTGGAGTTCAGCGACTTCCAGTGCCCGTACTGCAGCCGCGCCATCGAGACGGTGGACCAGGTGCTGAAGGCCTACCCCAACCAGGTGCGCCTGGTGTTCCGCCACTTCCCGCTGGACTTCCACGCGCAGGCGCCCAAGGCCTCCGAGGCCGCGCTGTGCGCGCAGGACCAGGGCAAGTTCTGGGAGATGCACGACAAGCTCTTCGCCAACCAGAAGGCGCTCGAGGTGCCGGCGCTCAAGGGCTACGCCAAGGAGCTGGGCCTGGACACCGGCAAGTTCGACAAGTGCCTGGACTCGGGTGAGAAGGCCGCCATCGTGCAGGCCGACATGGCCGACGGCAAGAAGGTGGGCGTCAACGGCACCCCGGCCTTCTTCATCAACGGCGTGCTGCTGTCCGGCGCGCAGCCCTTCGACGAGTTCAAGAGCGTCATCGACTCCGAGCTCCAGGCGAAGAAGTAGGACCCCTCCGCGTGGCGCAACGACCCAAGGCCACGCCTCGTGTCGGGTTGAGCGGTGAGCCGGGCGTGCTCGAGTTGGAGCGCCCCCTCGCCGCCAGCCTGTCCCCCGGCCGTCCCCTCGTGGCGCACTTCCATGCACCCGAGGGGATGGTGCTGTTGCGGGAGCCCGCCGCGCTCACCGGCTTCTTCGCCGGCAGCCTCAGCTCCCTGTCCGTGGAAGAGGTGCTCAGCCACATCCTCTCCGGCATCCGCAGCGGCCAGCTCATCCTTCAACACGGCCTGGTGCAGCGCACCGTCAGCTTCCGCGACGGGCAGCCCATCTTCGCCGTCTCCAGCGTGCACCATGAGCGGCTCGGCGCCGTGGTGGTGCAGCTGGGGCTCGTCACGCCCGAGCAGCTGCACCAGGCGCTCGGCAAGGTGACGCCCACCCTGCGCATCGGCGCGGTGCTCACCCGCGAGGGTTTCCTCTCCGAGGCCAACCTCTACAGCGCCATGACGTACCTGGTGCGCGAGGTGGTGCTCAACCTCTTCGAGATGTCCGAGGGCAGCTTCCTCTTCCTCGAGGGCCGTCCGCCCGAGGGCGACTCGGTGAAGCTCCAGGAGCGCACCCGAGACCTGGTCCTCCAGGGCATGAAGCGCGGCGAGGTGGTGGCGCGCCTGCGCAAGCACTTCCCGGACGACACGTCCGTGGTGGCCGGCCCCGAGGCTCCGCCTCCCGGCGAGGAGGCCCTCTTCGCCACGGCCGCCCACGGCACCACGCTGGGCTCGCTGCGCTCCGTCTGGGAGGGCAGCCTCTACTCCTTCCTCACCTGGGTGGAGGAGCGCACGCGGGATGGGGCGCTGCTCGTGCAGAAGAAGAGCGCCACGGCGCCGCCCATGCGGCGGGCCTCGGGCACCTTCCTGGCGGTGCCCCCGCCGCCCGTGGCGCCCCTGGGCCCCGAGGATCGCTTCAACGCGCTGCTCGCTCAAATCCACACCGCGCTGCGCCTCGCGGGCGCCAACCCGGACCTGATGAAGGGCTTCCTCGAGTCGCCCCAGCAGGGCCTGGAGTCGGCCTACGAGGGCGTGACGCTCGGCCCGGACGGCCGGGTGGACGTGGCGCGCATCCGCCAGAACGTCTCCAGTGGCGGGGAGGCGCTCGCGCGCGCCATGACGCTCGAGGCGCTCGACGCCTTCGTCTCCTATGCGCTGTTCTCCGCGCGCAACGTGCTGCCGGGCGAGATGTCCGAGCGGCTCTACCGCAGCTACCGCGAGCTCCAGGAGGGACTCTCGTGACGGACGCTTCCCAGGCGCGCGACAAGCTCGCGCTCGCCGCAGATCTCCCGCTGGAAGAAGGCCTGCGCCTCTACCAGCAGGTGGCGCCCCACGTGGGCTACGCGAAGGTGGGCCTCTCGCTCTTCGTCGAGCACGGCCCCGCCGCCGTGGCCGCCTTCCAGAAGCTGGGCGCCCGGGTGTTCCTCGATCTGAAGCTGCACGACATCCCCAACACCGTGGAGCTGGCGGCCGCGCGCGCCGGAGCCCTGGGGGTGTCCCTGCTCACCGTGCACGCCGCCGGGGGCGAGGCCATGCTGAAGGCCGCCGTGAAGGGTGCGCGCGAGGGAGCCCGGGCGAAGGGCCACGAGGCGCCCCGGGTGCTCGCGGTGACGGTGCTCACCTCCATGTCCGCCGAGGACGTGACGGCGGTGGGCCTCTCCGGCGCTCCGGACGTGGCGGCGCTGCGGCTGGCGAGGCTGGCCGTGGGCGCGGGCGTGGACGGGCTGGTGTGCTCGCCCCGCGAGGCCGAGGCCTTCCGCCGCGAGCTGGGCCCCACGCCCTTCCTGTGCACGCCCGGCATCCGCCCCGCGGGTGCGGCCAAGGGAGACCAGAGCCGCGCGGAGACGCCCGCCTTCGCGGTGCGTGCGGGCGCGGATCTGCTCGTGGTGGGACGTCCCATCCACACCGCGGTGGATCCGTTGAGCGCCGCGCGTTCCATCGCCGAGGAAGTTTCCACCGCCTGACAGCGGCGCTTTCGGGATTTGACACTCCCCTGGCCATGGGGGGGCCCCGTCCCCAGGTTGCTCCCAAGGCCATCCGGTCGGGGAGAACACATGGACGCAAGGCGGTTGTTGGGGTGGGGCTTGCTCGCGCTGTGCACGGCATGCAGCGGGGCGAAGCAGGCGGTGCGTGAGCCCTCGGAGCCGGGGACGGGTGGTTCGGGTGTGTCGGCCCGTCGGCAGTCCATGCACTCCGAGGAGCTGGCTTCCCGCCGCTACGTGGACGAGTCGATGGGCTTCGAGCTCATCCAGCCCGGTGGGACGTGGCAGTTGGATCAGACGGACGAGCAGACCCCCGAGGGGCTCGCCATTCCCGTCGTCCTGCGAGATCCCACCACCCAGGCGCAGGTGGTGCTGCAGGTGGCGCCCGCGGTGGCCTCGCCCGTCCAGTTCGCCGAGCGTCTGACGATGGGCCTGCGCAGCCAGCCGGGCTTCGTCACCAGCGACATCGAGCCGCTGCCCATGTCCGACAGCGCCGTGGGCTTCTACTTCGCCGTGGGGGACAACGTGCGGGGCCGGGTGGTGGTGCGCGACGGCGGTGCCGATCGCGTCTTCCTGATGCTCGCCACCTGGCCGGCCTCCGCACCGGAGGACGTGGCGCAGACGGTGAACGCCCTCTTCGAGAGCGTCCGCCCGCTGCCCGTCTCGCCCGAGCAGACCTGAAGAAGGCTCAGGCCTTCGGCTTGCCGCCGCGCGCCGGCTTGGAAGCGGGAGCCTCGGTGGCCTCGCTTCCCTCCTGCTGGCTGGCGCGGCGGCGGACGTACTCCACCAGCGTGCGCACGCCCACGCCCGTGCCGCCCTTGCCCAGGTAACCCCGCTCCTTGGGGCTCACCGACGGGCCGGCGATGTCCAGGTGCACCCACGGCGTGTCACCGACGAACTCCTTGAGGAACAGGGCCGCGTTGATGGCGCCGCCCCAGCGCTCGCCGGAGTTCTTCATGTCCGCCACCTCCGAGCGCAGCACGTCCTTCTGCAGCTCGCTCACCGGCAGGCGCCACATGTCCTCGCCCGCCGCGCGCGCCGCGTCCAGCACGTCGTTCACCGCGCCGTCGTGCTCGCCGAAGGCGCCCACGATGTAGTTGCCCAGGGCGATGACGCACGCGCCCGTGAGCGTGGCCAGGTCGATCATCACCGCCGGCTTGTGCTCGTTGGCCCACGTCATCACGTCCCCGAGCACCAGGCGGCCCTCGGCGTCCGTGTTGGTGATCTCCACCGTCTTGCCCAGGCGCGACGTGAGGATGTCGCTGGGCCGGTAGGAGGTGCCCGAGGGCATGTTCTCGCACGCGCCGATGAAGGCGTGCACGGGGAAGGGCGGCTTGAGCGTGGCGATGACGCGCATGGCGCCCAGCACCGCGGCCGAGCCGGCCATGTCCGTCTTCATCTCCACCATGGAGTCGGTGGGCTTGAGCGACAGGCCGCCCGAGTCGAAGGTGATCGCCTTGCCCACCAGCGCCACCGGGGCGTTCTTGGCGTGCTTCGCGTTCTTCGGCGTGTACTCCACGTGGATGAGCTTGGGCTCGTTGATGCTGCCCTGCGCCACCCCGAGGAACATCCCCATCTTCAGCCGCTCGATCTCCTTGCGGCCGACCACGGTGGCCTTGATGCCGGCCTCCTTCGCCATGTCCTGCGCGGCGCGGGCGAGCGCCTCGGGGTTGACGACGTTGGGCGGCTCGTTGACCAGGTCTCTCGCCCAGTTGGTGGCCTCGGCCACGCGCTGCGCGAGCGCCACCGCCTGATCATGCTCCTTCGTCTTGTCCACGCCGCCGGGCAGCGCCAGCCGCACCGTGGTCAGCTTGGGCGCGTTCTTCTCCTCCTTCGCCGAGGACTTGTAGCGCTCGAAGCGGTAGGCGCCCAGCTCCAGGCCCTCCACCACGGCGCGCAGGGCGGCGATGGCGTCCTGGGTCTCGGGCACGGTGAACACGAGCGTGCGCACCTTGAGGCGCTGGGCCGTCTTCGCGGCACGGCCGGCCGCCAGACGCAGCACCTCGGGGTTGTACTTGTTGCGCGAGCCCAGGCCCAGCAGCAGCACGCGCTCGGCCTCGAGCTTGCCGTGGGCGTGCATCACGAAGGTCTGCTCGCCCTTGCCCTTGAAGCCCTCCTGGGTGGCGGCGGTGAGCAGCCGGCCCTCGAAGGCCGTGTCGACACCGGCCAGCGGCGCGGGCGGCTTGTCCCCGGTCTCGCCTTCGAAGAGGGGAATCACGAGCAGCTCGCCGCTCGCGCGGGCGGCCTCGCCGGAGATGAAGCTGTAGTTCATGAGGGACACGGGCTCCTGGAAATAGGGGGTGGCGACTGTAGCGCCACGAATGTTTCAGGCAAGAACGGTCGAGCGTTCCGTCATTGCATGGACGCCGCCCGGCGGCTACGTGGTGGCCCATGCCTTCGTTGCTGCTGCACCTGACGGCGATCGAAAGACTGGCGGCCAACCCGGGAGACCTGCCCGAGGACTTCGTGCGCGCCCTGGCCGAGGACCTGGCCTACGCGCGCTTCGGCGCGGCGCTGCCCGACCTGCCCCTGTGCGAGGGCGTCCGAGGCGGGCTGCGCGCCTGCTACTCGGGGCAGGACTGGCCCCACTTCGCGCGGCTGTACCACGAGAAGGCGCCCGTGGGCATGGGGCTGAAGATGGCCGAGCTGGTCGCCGCCGGAGCCCTGGTGGGCACCGAGGCCGGACTGGCGCTGCTGGCCGGCTACTTCACCCACCTGTCCCTGGATCGCGCGCTCCATCCACGGGTGGACCGCCTGGTGGTGCGCCACCGGCGCCGGGGCGAGCACGCGCTCGCGGCGCACCGGCAGATAGAATGGACGCAGACGCTCTTCTACCTGCGCGAGCTGCACGGGGTGGATCTGGTGGGCAGCCCGCGCCTGCGCTCGAAGTTCGAGGTGGTGAAGAGCTCCGGCTTCCCGGTGAAGGGCATCGGCCGCGGCATCTACGAGCTGGTGCGGCTGGCCTCGCAGGAGACGCTGCAGCAAGCGCCCACCAAACAACAGGTGGACGGGTGGGCGCGGGGCCTCTACCTCGCGGGCCTCTATCTCTCCAGCCCCCTGGGGCGGATGCGTGCCCTGCCTGCCTGGTCACAGCTCAGCTTCCAGGAGCTGTACCGCAACGACTCGTTCGACTTCGCCGCCGAGGTGGAGCTCGCGGTGGATCAGTCCCGCGCCGTCTTGCGGCGTCTGCTGGCGTACATGGCGCGCGGCATCTTCACTCCGCGTGCCCGCGCGCGTTTCCTCGAGGAGTTCCCCGAAGGCACCATCGGTGCATGCGCCGCATGAGCATTCCCCGCACGAAGAGCAACCGGCCGATCGAGCACCGGACGTCAAGGGGAATGCCGCTATCCGATCCGCGAGGCGGCCCCTATCCTCTTCGTGGGTATGACGCTTCTCCTCTTGATATCCGCCGGTGTCCTCGCGGGACTCACGGGCGCACTGCTGGGTGTAGGTGGAGGGGTCATCCTCGTCCCCGCCCTGGTATTGGGCTTCAAGGTTCCGCTGGAGGACGCCGTCCCCGCGAGCCTCATGTGTGTGGTGGCCAGCTCCTGTGGGGCGGCCGCCAGCTACGTGGAGCGCCGGCTCAGTGACATCCGCCTCGGGTTGACGCTGGAGCTGGCCACGGTGATGGGGGCCATCGCTGGAGGGATGGTGGCGGGCCTGCTGGCGCCGGCGTGGGTGGCCCTGGTGTTCGGTCTCTTCACCCTCTACGTGTCGGCGCAGATGCTGCTGTCCAGCCCGCGGCCGGAGCAGTGCACCGAGACGTACGTGCCCACCAACTACCCGCTGGGCATCTCCGGCTCCTTCGTGGCCGGGAGCCTGTCGGCGCTGCTGGGGGTGGGCGGGGGTCCGCTCAAGGTGCCCCTGATGAGCTACGGCATGGGGGTGCCCTTCAAGGTGGCCAGCGCCACCAGCAACCTGATGATCGGCGTGACGGGGGCGGCGAGCGTGGCCGCCTACGCCTGGCGCGGGCACGTGAAGCTCGACCTGGTGGCGCCGCTGGTGGTGGGGGTGCTGGCGGGCGCGTCCGTGGGCAGCCGGCTGATGCCGCGCGTGCCCACCTCGGTGTTGCGGCGGTTGTTCGCTCTGGTGCTGCTGGTGGTGGCGGCACAGATGCTGTGGAAGGGAGGGGAGGGACTGTGGCCGAGCCTGCCGAAATGACGACGAGTGCAGCATCCCCCGTGGTGACGGGGGCCATTCCCATCAACCTGGAGGGTGCTGTCCGAGCGAAGACGGCACCTCCCTTGCCCCGGACGGCCTCCGAGGTGCCCGTCATCCCGGACGTGGCGGGCAGTCCGGAGACCGCCGGGCGCGCGGATGCGGGCGAGCAGTGGATCTCCCGGCTCCTCCGGGGAGGCGCCCTCTGCAGTGGAGCGCTCTTCCTCGCCTCGCTGGGACTGGAGTTCCTGCCCCGCTCCGAGACCGTCCACGTGGGCATCGACGTGCTGCGCAAGGGCGCGGCCTCGGCGCTGCTGGTGACCCCCGTGGTGCGGCTGGTGGTGGCCGGCACCAGCCTGGGTCTCCGGGGCGAGTGGAAGTACGCGCTCTACGCCGCCGGAGTCCTGGGACTGCTCGCGGTGGCCGTGGGCGCGGGACTCCACGCCTGACGGTCGAGCACCGCTTTCACTTCTACGTACGTAGAAGTGGATTCCCTCACACCCCGCGCGCGTCGAAGTGGGCCAGCACCTTCCGGGCCTTGGCCACGTCGTCGGCGCGTCCCTGCTCCTCGAAGAGCGGAATCACCGTCTCGAGCTCGGCGCGCGCGGTCTTCCAGTCCTGCACGAAGGTGCACGCGATGCTCAGGTCCCACCGCGCCCGCGCCTCGTAGGCATGATCGTGCAGCTGCTCGTACAGCTCCGCCGCCGCGTGCAGGTGCGGACGCGCCGCCTCGTGGTTGCCCAGCAGGCCCTCGGCCTCGCCCAGCAGCAGCCGGCACAGCGCCAGCGGCTCCGGATCCTCTTCCTTCTCCAGCAGGGGCAGTGCCTCGGAGAAGCGCTTGCGCGCCGCCTCGTACTCGCCCGCCTCCATGCGGATGTCGCCGATGTCCAGCAGCAGCTGGGCAACCCGCGGCCCGTTCTTCGCCTGCCGGTACAGCAGCAGCGCCTCCTGGTACTTCTCCTCGGCCGCCTTGGCATGGCCCAGCGAGCGCAGCGACTCGCCGATGGCCGCCCGGCACAGCGCCTCGTTCTCCTGATCCTTCAGCTCGTTGAAGAGCGCCGTGGCTCCGGAGATGTGCTCGATGGCGCGCCGATGGTCCTCGAAGTGGGCGCTCACCACCCCGAGCCCGAAGAGCGCCTGCGCCTGGCCGTACTTGTCCCCGGCCGTCTGGAAGCTGCTCAGCGCCTCCTCGTAGTGGCGGCGGCTCTCGGCGTGGTCCTCGAGCATGCCGTGCAGCTCGGCCAGGTGCACCAGCCCCTTGCCGATCTCCGCGGGGTCTCCGGTGATGCGCGTCACGGCGAGCGCGTTGCGCTGGTTCTGCAGGGCTTCTTGGATGTGGGCGCGTTCGGAATCGGAGAGGCTCATGTGGGGGCTCAGTGTTCCTCGCCCTTGTTGCGTCGGCGGGACTGCTTGTCCAGCGAATCCGCACGGCCCGGGTCCCCGTTTCCGTTGCGGTGCTCGCCATTGCCGCGCCCGGCCTCGTGCACCAGCAGGGGCGAGAAGAAGCAATCCTTCTTGGTGTATTCGTCGAAGGAGAAGGCGAAGCGGTAGCTGGCCGCCGCGCGCTGGTTGCAGTCGGTGCGCTCGCAGAAGCGGCAGGAGATGCCGCTGGGCACCGCGTCCTTGCGCAGATCCGTGGTGGGCAGCCCGTACGCCAGGTACTTGGCGTTCTCCGCGTGCGTCCCCAGGCCGATGGAGTAGGCCGTGCCGCGCACGATGGAGCCTTCAATGGGCTGCAGCTGCACCTTGGCGAAGCAGAAGTACGAGGTGCCGTCCGGCATCATCGAGTACTGCCGGGTGATTTGGGACGGGTTGAGGAAGGCCAGGTGCACGGCCCACTTGCCGCACGAGCCGCCGCCCGTGGCGAACTTGATGCCGGTGCCGCTGTAGCGCTTGGAGATGTTGCCGGCGATGTCCGAGCGCAGGAAGTGGAAGGGCAGGCCCTTGCGCTTGGGGTCCGACAGGTTGCACAGGCGGTGGGCCACCGTCTCGTACGTGGTGCCGAAGAGGTTGGAGAGCAGCTCCACGTCGTAGCGCGTGCGCTCCACCTCCTTGAAGAAGTCCCCGTACGGCAGCATCAGCGCCCCGGCGAAGTAGTTGGCCAGGTTCACCTTGATCAGCCGATGCGTCTCCGCGTGCCGCGTGCGCGAGGCCCCGACGATCCGCTCCACCAGCTTCTCCCGGTCCAGCACCATGAGGCCGAGGGAAGCGGCGAGCTGGAACTTGAGCGGCTGCTCCGTCAGGTCCGGCGAGAGGATGAGCTCCTGGGTCTCGGGATCGAACCGGCGCACCACCGAGGAGCCGCTGACCGCGGACTCGAAGCGCACCCGGTAGCCGAAGCGCTCCTCCAGCAGCGGCACCATCTGCTGGCTGGTGAGCAGGCGTCCCAGCTTGAAGTCGCGGCGCAGCGCCTCGGCCTGCTCCTCCAGCTCGGGGAAGTAGTTGTGGTGCGTCTGGAGGAAGTCGCTCACCTCGTCGAAGGGCGAGTAGTCGAAGCGCAGGCCCGCTCCGGACGAGCTGCCTGGCACCGCCTGTGTGCGCGCCTGCTCCTCGGCGTTGAGCTGCGCCAGCACGTTCTCCAGCTGCGTGCGCGTGTTCTTGTAGAGGTTGAAGAGCGCCGCCACCGTGCCCGCCAGCTTCGGCTCGGCCGACAGGCTCTGCAGCGACTCCGGATCGATGTCGAGGCTCTTGAGCAGCGGCTCGTCCAGCAGCTTCGCGAGCGCCTCGTCCACCCGGCCCTCGCCGAGCGTGGACATGAACTGCTCGGGGTCCTGATCGAAGTAGCGCAGGGCCTTCCACAGCAGCGGGAAGGGCATCACCCGCTTGCCCTTCTCGATGAGGTTCAGGTACGCCGGGGAGACCCCCAGGTCCTTGGCCGCGTCCGTCTGCTTGATGTTCCGCGCGAGCCTCAGACTGCGCAGCTTCAGGCCCACGTTCGCGTTGAGTGCGTTCTCGTTCATCTCTGCGCGTCCTGGAGGGGAGGTGTCACTCCCAGTACCCAATCCCTCCGACACGGCCACTGTGCGGAGGCTTTTACCAATTTGCAATCAACGTTTTCGAGGACGGGTCCCCGTGTTCTGGAGGGAACCCCGGAGAGGGCCCGTCCGCGTCCCCACGTGTTCAGTAGCGGGTAAGTTGTTGATTTTACAGCGCTTGATGTGTGAAGCCGCGCCTTGTACCACAGGACAACCCGCGGGCTGTCAAAATTTTACCCGTGACGTTTACCAACGCTGGGACGGTGCGCCGGCGGGGCGGAAGGTCGGGTGCGGGACAGGAAACCCGAGGCCTGCTCTCCCGCCGTGGTTGCATGGGAGCGTTCACCCGGAGTCAAAAGGGATCGAAATGCCTCCATCCAGGCCGGGTCTCTCCCTCATGGCGGTGGCCGCCCTGCTGGGGACGCTGAGCTCCTGTCTCCCCGTGCGCCCGCCGCCTTCCCACGAGGAGCCGGGACTCCTGCGCTACCACGTCACCTATGTCCGCGAGCCCCGGCACGCGCTGGAGGTGGATATCCTCCGGGTGGGGGAGGGGGCTCCGCGTGAGTTCCTCTTCTCCCAACCGGGCGGTGTCGAGCGGGTGAGCGTCTTCGGACGCGAGGGCTCGGAGCGTGAGCTGCCGGTGTCCGCCGAGGGCCACGTGCTCGTGCCTCCGGACACCCGCTCGTTGCGCTACCGCTACCCGCTGGACGCGCGCCCACGTGGACGGCACGCGGGCTTCTTCACCGGCCTGGGCGAGGGCGAGGCGTGGCAGGTCGCGGGCCGTGCCTGGCTGTTGCGCCCGCGCTCGGTGGGCCCGGAGCTGCGCGCGGAGCTCGTGGTGGAGGGCGTGGACGCGCTGCTGCCCTGGGAGCCGGATGCGCGCGGGGTCTATCAGCTGGGAGGCGATGAGCTGGTGAACTCGGGCTTCCACGCCTTCGGTGGGCGGCGGTGCACGGTGCGCCTGCCGGGCGGCATGCTGGAGGTGGCGCTGCTCGGACGCCCGGCCCACATGGACGACGCGGCGCTCTGTGCATGGCTGGAGCGGTCCGCCCGCGAGGTGCTGACGGTGCGGCGCTCCTTCCCGTACCCCCGCGTCACCGTGGGCCTCGTCACGGTGCCGGCTCGCGAGGACCCCGTTCCCTTCGGCATGGTGCTGTGGAGCACGCCGCCGAGCATCTCGCTGCGGGTGGGCCAGGACGCGGAGCCCGCCGCCTTCACGCGGGACTGGGTGGCCGTGCACGAGCTCCTCCACCTGGCGCACCCGCCCATCCTCCCGCGCGTCGCGTGGCTGTCCGAGGGGCTGGCCACCTACTACACGGAGCTGGCGCGGGCGCGCTCGGGCAGGCAGACGCCGGAGCGCGCGTGGACGGAGCTGCTGGCCGGCTTCGAACGGGCGCGCGCCGCCGTGGGCTCGCGGACCATGGAGGACGTCGTCACCCGGGGCGACTCCTATATGGGCACCTATTGGACGGGCGCGCTCGTCGCCCTGCACCTGGACGTGGAGCTGCGCCGCGTCACCGGCAACACGCGCTGTCTCGATGATGTGCTCGAGCGGCTCGCCGAGTCCGGCCCGGCTGCAACTTTCGACGCATTCGGCGCGGCGGTGGATGCCGTCGCCGGCCGGCCGCTCTTCCACGAGGTGCTGTCCCGCCACCTGCCCCGGTCCGCTTTGGCCGAGCTGGCGCCTCTGTTAGAAGCACTCGGTGTGGAGCCCGCGCCGGACGGAGTGAGGTTGGGAACCGCTCGTGACAGCACGCTTCGGGACGCCCTGATGGCCCGGCGTGGAGGAGAGCTGTAACCGCCCAATCCGTCGTGCGTATCACCCCGCGCGAGCTTCTCGCAGCCGTTCCATCCCCGCAGTGAAAGGACACACCATGAACATCAAGACCATGGCCGCCATCGTTGGAACCCTCTCCCTCGGCACGCTCGCCACGGGCTGTGCGACGTCCAAGGCGGCGGCCCCCGAGCAGACGGGCACCGCGGCCGCCAGCCAGGAGAAGGGCGGCGAGTCCCAGTGCAGCGGCCAGAAGGCCGCCACCACCGAGGAGAAGGGTGGCGAGCACAAGTGCGGCGCCAACGGCTGCGGCGCCGCCACCAAGCCGCAGTAACGAATAGCCCCGGAAGTCTCGGGGTTGTCTTCCGGGCGGCTGGGGCCTCTTCCCGCCGCCCGTGTCTTTTTCATGAGGAGCCGAGGTACCGGTGAGCTACGCGCGCAGACATGGACTGAAGCCGCTCGGGGCGGGCATCGGGTTGCGGCGCGAGTTCTACGCGCGCCTCCCGGAGACCTCCCGCGCCCTGGACTGGGTGGAGATCATCCCGGAGAACTTCCTCACCCTGGGAGGCCGTCCGCGGCGCGCGCTGGATGCGTGCGTGGAGCGCTGGCCGGTGCTGCCGCACGGGGTGGCGTTGAACATCGGCGGGCCGGAGCCGCTCGACGAGGACTACCTCTCGCGGCTGAAGGCGCTGGTGGAGCGGGTGGACGCGCCCTTCTTCTCGGACCACCTCTGCTACTCGCGGCTGCGCGGCGCGTACCTGCATGACCTGTTGCCGCTGCCCTTCTCGGAGGAGGCGGTGGAGCACGTGGTGCCGCGGGTGCGTGAGGTGCAGGCGCGGGTGGGGCGGCCCTTCCTGCTGGAGAACCCGAGCTACTACGCGCGCATGCCGGGGGGCACGTTGGACGAGGCGGCCTTCCTGCGGCACGTGGCCGAGGAGGCGGACTGCGGCCTGCTGCTGGACGTGAACAACGTGTACGTGAACGCGCGCAACCACGGGTATGACCCGAGGGCCTTCATGGACGCGCTGCCGCTGGAGCGGGTGGTGCAGATCCACCTGGCGGGCCACGAGCAGCAGCCGGACGTCCTCATCGACACGCACGGGGCGCTGGTCTGCGACGAGGTGTGGTCGCTGTACCGCTACGTGCTCGAGCGCACGGGCCCGGTGTCGACGCTGCTGGAGTGGGACCAGGACATCCCCTCGCTGGAGGCGGTGCTGGACGAGGCGGACCGGGCGCGCGCGGTGCTGGCTGAAGTGGAGGCGCGATGAAACCGGGGCTGCGTGGCTTCTTCGAGTCGATGGAGCACTACCTCGCCCGGCCGGACCCGGACGCGCTGGAGCGGCTGTACATGGCGCACCCGGGCTGGGACGCGCCGCGCTCGCGGGTGGCGCTCTACGGGCAGATGGTGCGCCACCACGTGACGTCCACGCTGGAGAAGCTCTACCCGCTGACGCGCGCGGGCATGGACGCGCCGCCGTGGGCGGAGCTGGTGCGCGCGTACGAGGCCTCGAGTCCCTCGCGCTCCTTCGAGATGAACCACCTGGGCGAGGGCTTCCCGGGCTTCCTCGCGGACGAGGCGGCACGGCGCGGGCTGCCGGACTTCCTGCCGGCGCTGGCGCGCTTCGAGTGGACGGACTTCGCGGTGTACACGGCCCTGGAGCCGGTGCCGGAGCGGGTGGAGCGGCTCACGGTGAACCCGACGCTCACGGTGTTGGAGCACCCCTTCCAGCTCTGCGCGTACGTGCGGCGGCAGGGGAGGGGACAGCCGGAGGCGGGGCAGGAGATGGCGCTGCTGTGGCGTCACCCGGAGCGGCTGGTGACGATGTTCCTGGCCGCGAACGACCGCTCGCTGCTGGCGGTGAAGATGGCGGTGGAGGGACTCACACCGTCCCAGGTGGCCGAGGCCACCGGCGTGGCCGAGGCCGACATCCGCGCCGCGGTGGAGTCGTGCGTGGCGGACGGCCTCGTCCTGTCGCCTTGAAGCCCCACCGGGCGGAGGGTTGCCGCCCGGCGGGTGGGGGCTCCGGCGGGCACGAGGGCCGCCGGAGCCGGTACCACTACCGGATGTCGGGCTGGCAGGTGCTGCGGCCGTTCGAGCCGGCCACGCACAGCAGACCGTCGCAGCACGCGGAGGCGCCGCCGCACGTCTGCCCGAAGCCGGAGCACGGCGGGGTGCAGGTGCAGCTGCCGCCCGCGCAGTCGGCGCCGGTGGTGTTGTCCAGGCAGCGCAGACCCTCGCAGCAGGGCGCCACGGTCGAGCACGCCTCGAAGGACAGCTTGCACACGGGGATCGCCTGGCACACGCAGGCCCCGTCCACGTCACAGGGGATGGGCGGATCCTGGTTCTGCTGCACGCACTGCAGGCCGTTGCAGCACGGGTTGGCGCTGCTGCACGACTCCAGGTCCGTCTTGCACCCGTTGCTCACCAGGTAGCTGGCCCACTGGGCGATGTGGTTGGACGTGTTGATGTCCTGGAAGGGCAGCGCGAAGGCCGCGTAGGACGGATCGCCGCCCGCGCCCACCTTGTCCGGATCCACCGCCGCCATCCACAGCAGGGTGCCCCAGGGGTTCTCGCCCGAGGCCGTGACGGGCTGGCGCAGGCCGTACTTGCGCGAGGAGGAGAACGTCACCCACATGAGCCGGCTGGTGTCGCCGTTGTTGCCGCGCGTCACGAAGGGGCTCCACTTCGGGTAGCTGTTGGTCAGGTTGGTCTGCGTCTTGTCCATCACGCCGCCCCTGTTGGCGTTGGCCAGCTCCACCGGCGTCGCGTTGGCCTCCAGCTTCGCGGCCCACAGCTTCGCGGACGGATCCGTGTCGCCGTTGCAGTCCGTGTGCTGCTCACCGGAGGGGCAGGTGGACTCGTTGAAGACGAGGAAGGACGAGTCGGGCGCGATGGCCGGGTAGTAGCGGTTGCGGCCGCCCAGGGACGACACCACCGTCACCGGATCGTTCCAGCCGCCGCCCGTCTTCGCCGTCACCATCTTGATGGCGCCCTTGAAGCTGCGCTGGTTCGTGCCGGCCAGGCCCATGGACATGTAGGCGATCTTCTGGCCGTCCGCGCTCCAGTCCGGGTGGTTGGCGGGGTTGGTCGAGGTGCCGGTCCCGGCGATCTCTCCCTCGGAGGCGGCGGTGTCGCCGTTGAAGAGCTTCAGCGTGTAGCGGGTGGAGCCACTGTCGGCGTAGGTGCCGACGAACTGGGTGCCATCCGGGTTCCACGACTCGAAGTTGCTCAGCTTCGCGCCACCCTGCGCCAGGTCCACCTTGTCCTTGGTGGCATCGAAGACGGACAGGTCGATCAGCGCGAGCCGGCCGTCGTTCTGGCCGTTGACCTCGGCCACCAGCTTCTTGCCGTTGCGGCTCAGCGCGTGGCAGCCCACGCAGCTGACGCTGGTGTTGATGTTGCTGGCCCGCAGCACGGCCGTGGCGGTGGAGGTGCCCGTGCCGGCGAAGTCATAGCGCATCACGCCGGTGCCGCCCGACGTCGTCCAGTAGTAGAGGGCGCCCTTGATCTCCGCGCGGGCGAACTGGATGGAGATGGGGTCGGAGACGCCCACCGTGCCCGTGCCCGTGTCGTCCGTGGCACGCACGATGAGCCGCACCGGCTGGCCACCGCGGTTGCTCTCGGCGAGGAACTTCCACACCTTGGCCTCCGGCGTGTAGATACAGCCGCGCTGGCCCGACGGCACCGCGCCCGTGGGCGGCGTGAAGCCGCTGGGCAGGTAGCAGCGCAGGTAGACGCGCACGTCGGTGATGGTGTTGGAGAACTGGAGCTCGAAGAGCGTGTTGGTGCTGGGACCCGACAGGAAGTGGATCTCCAGCTGCCCCAGGTTGGGCGGCACCATGACGCCATTGTTGGGGTAGACGAGCTGCGGCTTGCGCGCGGCATCCACCGTGCCGCCGAAGCGGCCGTCCGGGTTGGCGGGCAGCGGCGAGGTGCCGGTGGGGGCCGTGGTGTCCGGCACCTTCTGGTCCAGCTTCACCGTGATGTCGGTGGAGACGGACTTGGTGCCGATGCGGGCGCGCACGAAGCTGCTGCCGCCCACCTCGGTGCCCGAGTTGAAGGTGGACCCGAGGAAGCGTCCCAGCCGCGTGTCATCGATGCTGAAGGTGGCCTGGTTCGTCACGTCCTCCGTGTGCCCGTCGGAGAAGGTGGCCGAGACCGTGAACTTCTGCGAGACGCTGGTGCTGCCCGAGACGGTGATCAGCGGCTTGGCGGGGCTGATGGTCAGCGAGCCGATCGTGGGGCCGTCATCGCCTCCGCCGTCGGATCCGCCTCCGCCTCCGCCCCCATCCGGCCCGCCGCCATTGGGGCCGCCGTCCGTCGAGCTACCGCCGTCGGGACCACCACCCGGAGGGGGTTCACCACAGGAACAGCCAGACAGCGTCGTCGCTGCCACCAGGATGCCGATGAGCCAGGTTTTCTTCCACATGGCCGGCTAGCGTAACGCTGTTTCCGACGCATGGCGCGGGCTACGTGGACGGTGCCCTGGAGGGCATCCATCCTCAGCACAAGCTTGAAACGCGGCCGCAATGGGAAGGCGGCTGTCACCCGGTTTCCCATATTTTGAGAGCGATTGTGCCGCCCGCCACGCGATCAGCCGGACGTCACGGGGACGAAGGACGGCGCTCCGTGGTGTCGGGAGGCATCGGGGCCAGGCACCGCTCGTCCCGGCACGCGAGGCCTGGAGCGCATGGGTCGCTGGAGAGGCAGCCACGTGCGCAGCCGGGGGGGGCGCAGCCGCGGTGGACCAGGTCCACGTCGTCCTCCGTGCCGTCGTCCGCGCCGGGGAGCTGGATCCGCACTTCCTTGGACTCGCTCTCCTTCACGCATGCCTCGGTCTTCTTCACCGGGAAGCCGGTGGCGGAGGCCTCCACCGTGTAGCAGCCCTCGGGGAGGGGACCCACCTTCAGGCTGCCGTCCTTGGCGAGGGGCTGCCGCTGGAAGGGCGTGCCCGTCACGGACACCTGTCCCCCCTCCATCTCCTGGCGGGCGGGTCCGCGCACGAACAGCTCGAGGAAGCCGGCCGCGCGGGGCTCCACGTCCTCCAGGCGCGCCGAGCCGCCTCCGGGCACCACCACGGGCAGGCGCACCGCCTTGTCCGAGGAGGCCACGATGAAGAGCTCCACCGGGCCCGCCGGCACGTGCTCCAGCACGAAGGAGCCGTCCGGGGCCACGGTGCTCCGCACCTCCGGGTTGCCCACCAGCGACACCAGGGCCACCGACGGGTCGGCCTCGGTGAGCTGGCCGCGCACGGTGCCGGTCCGGAAGGGGGTGTTGTCGAACCCCCCGCATGCACTCGCGACGAGGGCGAGGGCCATCATGACGCTGTAGGTGCTCTGTCGCATCAGAAGCGGTATCCCACTCCGGCCCATCCGCCGGAGAAACCCACGGCCTGTCCCTGCCCATCCACCACCACGTACGTCACCATCAGCTGCGTCTGTGCGCTCAGCTCCAGCCGCTCGCCCAGCCGCCACACCACGCCACCCACCACCCCGGGGCTGACGGTGAAGTACTGCTGCCCACCGGTGAAGGCCTCCGTCTGGAAGGACCGCTGGAGGAACAAAGCGGCCACACGCGGGCCCGCATAAAGTGACAGCCGCTCCCACCGCCAAGTGTAGGGCACCGCGGCCCCCATCGACAGCGCGGTGTAGGTGAAGGGCACGGCGTTGCCGGGCGCCAGGTTCAGCTGCTGCCGGCCCCGGCCACCGCTCAGGTCGAAGACGAGGCTCAGGTCCGGCAGCGGGCGCTCCTCCAACCGCAACACCAGCGCCAGCTCCGGCGAGGCGGGCAGCAGCTCGTCGCGGCTGCGCGCGTCCACGAAGGAGAACATGCCGCCCATCAACGTCAGCGAGCGCCTCGGGAAGCGCTCCGACAACAGGCGCTCCAGCGGCAGCCGCTCGCCCGCGGAGACGTCCACCACCTCGCGCAGCAGGACGTCCTCCCCCTTGGTGAGCTCCACGGTGCGCCGGCCCGGCGGCACCGCGGCGCCCCCGGGCAGCTCCGTGCGCGTCTCGCCGTCCACCTTCAGCGTGAAGCCGTCCAGCCGGGGGTTGTACGAGAAGAGCTCCGGGCGGCCCGTCCGGTCGATGTGGCCGGAGAGCACCACCGGATCCGCTCCCACCTCGAGGATCTCCGCCGAGGGCCGCTGCCGCCCCTGGGTGAAGGCGTAGGTGGCGCGGCGCGCATGGTCATGCGCCTCGGTGGCGGTGACGGCGCCGTCCGAGTTGCGGTCCGCCGCGCCGTTGAGCCCGTCGATGAGGAAGTGGGTGTAGATGTCGTTCTGCAGCCCCTCGTCCTCGCGGGCCGTCTCGCCCCAGTCGCAGGCGGCGAACACCATGGAGGCCCGGCTCGACTCCTCGAGGGGGCGTGCGTAGAAGCCGTCCTTGATGCCGGCCAGCTCCGCCTCCAGCTCCTTGGGCAGCAGCGACTTGCCGCTGCCACTGTGGCAGGTGGCCAGCACCATGAGCCGGCGGCGCGAGGGCAGCTGATCGAACTCGGACTTCAGCTCGTCCATGGGCAGCGCCGTCTGCGGGATGGCCCGGAACGAGGCGTCCGTGGTGACCAGGTAGCGCTTGAGCTCGCCCCGGCCGTCGCGCGCCAGCGTGCCGTGCGCGGAGAAGTACACCACCACCACGTCATCCGGCCGGTGGGCCTCCTGCCGCAACTGGCGGAGCGCCGCGAGGATGGAGGCCCGCGTCGTCTCCTCGGGGCGCGACAGGACGCGCACCGAGTCGAAGTGGCCGCGCGTGGGGTCCCTCAGCGCCGCGGCCAGATCCTCCGCGTCCTTGGAGGCGTAGCGCAGATCCCTCCACTGCGCGTCCTGGAACTGCGACACGCCCACCAGCAGCGCCAGGCGCCGGGGGGCATAGGCCGTGGACAGCGCGCGCTCGTCCACCTTCACGGACACGAGCCCGCCCTTGCCGCCCTTCTCGAGCGAGCCCGGGCCCGCGCAGGCCGCCAGCACCGCCAACAACGTGAAGACGAGTCGCCTCACCGTGGGGTGGGATTCTGCCCTGTCTCGCCGCGAACGTGGAGGTCGAAGCGGGTGATGGCCAGCACCGAACGCTCCTCCATGTCGCCGCGGGTGAGTGCCTCGCGCACCTCCTCGGGAGGCGGCACCTGATTCGAGGGGAAGCCCACCAGCCACAAGGTGAGGGGGCCGGACTCGCCCTCCAGGCTGATGCCCACCAGGCCCTGGGGGCCTTCCAGCTCATGGGTGCCGGCGGAGAGGGGGAAGCGGCCGAGCAGCTCGGGCTCGGCGTCCGCGCGCTGCTGGAAGAGGAGGGCCTCGCCGGCCTCGGTGGCGTGGTAGCGCAGCACCAGCACGTCCTGGTCCGAGGCGCTGGTGCCTGGATCCATCCGGCGCAGGTGGCCATCCGGCTCGCGGGCCACCACGGAGGTCTCCAGCGAGAGGGTGCCCACGCCCTTCACCCCGTCCCAGGTGCGCTTCGCCCCGCCGGGCGGCTCCACCTGGGCGCGGGTGAGGACGACGAGCCCCGCGAGCCCCGCCGCCACCGCCAGGGCCGCCGCCACCCTGCTCCAGGGGCGGGCGGGGGCGCGCAGGCCGCGGCGGACGCGGGCGTACCCCACCTCGTCCAGCCGGGGCTCCTCCTGCCGGGCGGGCGCGAGGTGGAGCAACAGGGCGTCCACCTGCCCATCGAGCAGCCCGGGGCCGGGCGTCCTGGCCAGGAAGTCGATGCACGCCTCGCACGGGTGCGCCAGGTGCTCGCGGAAGTACGCCACCGCCTCCGGCTCACCGGTGCTCAGGGCCCGCAGGGCTTCGGTATCCAGGTGTCTCATGCGGCCTACTCCCACCGTCCGGCGAGCACGCGCCGGAGCAGCTCCTGCTTGATTCGGGCCCGGAAACGCTCCAGGCGCATCGTCACCGCGCTCTTGCCCACCCCGAGCTTCTCGGCGATCTCCCGGGCCGACAGCTCCCCCTCCACGTAGAAGAGGTGGACGGTCTTCTTCTCCTCGCCCTCGGGCAGCTCGGCGATGAGCTGGCGCACCACGGCCATGTCCCGCTCGAGCTGCAGGGCCTCGGGCACCACCGGGACGGTCTCCGGCTGGGGCTCGGAGAGCTCCTCGTCCATGCGGCGCGTCTGCCCCTTGCGCTCCAGGCGGGTGCGGGCCCGGTTGCGGGCGATGGACAGGAGCCACGCCTCGAAGGCCGCCGGCTCCTTGAGCCGGGGGAGCGCCTTGAAGGCACGCACGTAGGTCTCCTGAATCACGTCTTCCACCTCATCCGCGTCCAATGGAGCGAAACTGGCCGTCAGCCGGGCCACCAGGGGCCGGGTCCGCCGGTACAGCTCGCTGAAGGCAGGCGCCTCCCCTCGTGCGGCCCGCACCACCCACTCCGTCAGCTCCCGAGAGGAACCCACCCGGCTCATGGACCCTCCTGGTACCGCGGCGGCCACACGCCACCCGGTGGACGGACGCCTCGCTTCCCGCTTCCCCTGGGGGGCGCGTGGGGCAGAATGCCGGGGCGGTTGTTCACTTTCGTGAGGACACGACCATGCGCGTCATCAACTTCAACGCCGGCCCCGCCGGGCTGCCCCTGCCCGCCCTCGAGCGCGCGCGGGACGAGCTGCTCGATTTCCAGGGCTCCGGCATGTCGATCATGGAGCACAGCCACCGGGGCAAGGAGTACGAGTCCGTCCACGACGAGGCCATCTCCCTGCTCACCGGGCTGCTGGGCATCCCGGACACCCACCAGGTGCTCTTCCTCACGGGTGGGGCGTCGCAGCAGTTCGCCCAGGTGCCCATGAACTTCCTGCCTCCGGGCGCCAGCGCGGACTACCTCATGACGGGGGTGTGGAGCGAGAAGGCCTACGAGGAGGCGAAGCTGGTGGGCCAGGCGCGCATCGCCGCCACCACGGTGCTGCCGGACAAGCGCTACGTGCGGGTGCCCCGGCAGGACGAGCTGCAGCTGGACCCCCAGGCGGCCTACGTCCACCTGACGAGCAACAACACCATCTACGGCACCCAGTGGCACCACTGGCCCGAGGTGGGCCACGTCCCGCTGGTGGCGGACATGAGCTCGGACTTCATGTGGAAGCCCATGGACGTGAGGCGCTTCGCCTTCATCTACGCGGGAGCGCAGAAGAACCTGGGCCCCTCGGGCGTGCTGATCGCCGTGGCCCGCAAGGACTTCATCGCCCGCGGCCGCAAGGACATCCCGAAGATCTTCCGCTACTCGACGCACGCGGAAAACAACTCGCTCTACAACACGCCGCCGACCTTGGCCATCTACCTGTGCCGCAACGTCCTGGCCTGGGTGAAGCAGGTGGGAGGCCTGGCTCAGTTGGAGAAGTGGAACCGGGAGAAGGGCGAGCTGCTCTATGGGGCGCTCGACAAGCACGCGGGCTTCTACCATGCGCCGGTGGAGCGTGAATCGCGCTCGTACATGAACGTCGTCTTCAAGCTGCCCACGCAGGAGCTGGACGACACATTCGTGGCCGAGGCCAGGAAGGCGGGGATGGTGGGCCTCAAGGGGCACCGCCAGGCGGGAGGCATCCGGGTGTCCACCTACAACGCGGTGACGGTGGACAACGTCCGGGCGCTGGTCTCATTCATGGAGGAGTTCGTCCGGAAGAACGGGTAGCGTGTGCCCCTCCACCCTTCAGGAGGGGTCATGAAGAACGCCACGCTGTTCGCCGCTGTGATGGCCGTTGTGCTCGCGCTGCCCGCCGCCGCCAAGGAGGTCGCGGGCGTGCGGTTTCCCGACACGCTCCAGGCCGAGGGCAAGGAGCTGAAGCTCAATGGCGCGGGCCTGCGCAAGAAGCTCGTCTTCAAGGTGTACGCGGCGGGCCTGTACGTGGAGAGCCCGTCGCAAAGCGCCCAGCAGCTCATCGAGACGGACCAGGTGAAGCGGGTGCGCATGTCGATGCTGCGCGACCTGGACAAGAAGGCGATCACCGAGGCGATCGTCGACGGCTTCAAGAAGAACGCGAAGGACCAGCTGCCGGCGCTGCAGCAGCGGCTGGACACGTTCACCTCGGCCATCCCGGACCTGAAGAAGGGGGATGAGCTGCTGCTGACGTACGTGCCGGGCAAGGGCACGACGATCGAGAGCAAGGCGGGGCAGAAGATCTCCGTGGAGGGCAAGGACTTCTCGGACGCGCTCTTCTCGGTGTGGCTGGGGAAGAGCCCGGTGGACGAGAGCCTCCGGGACGGAATGCTGGGCAAGGAGTAGTCACCAGCGGAATGTCCGCCTCATCCAGACGTTGCAGCGGGCCGCGCGCCGGGTAGGGTGCGGCCCGCTTCGACTCCCCACATGGAGAAACACTGGATGAGAAAGGCATTGCTCGCCGCTTGTTGCCTCGTGGTGTCCGCCTGCAAGACGGCGGAGCCCGCGCCCACGCCTCCGGCCCCGCCGCCCCCCCAGGAGCAGCCGGCGCCCGAGCCGAAGCCGCTGCCGCCCGGACTGGACGCTGCGGCGATCAACGCGCAGGCGAACCCGTGCGAGGACTTCTACGAGTACGCGTGCGGCAACTGGGTGAAGAACACGGAGATCCCCGCGGATCGCCCGCGCTGGTCGCGCGGCTTCGACTCGATCGCCGCGCGCAACGAGGAGGTGCTCCGGGAGATCCTCGAGGCCGCGTCCACGGGCAAGGCCCCCGAGGGGACGCCGTACCCGCAGAAGCTGGGTGACTACTACGGCGCCTGCATGGACGAGGCGCAGCTGGAGGCCTCGCTGCCCGCGCTGAAGGCGGAGCTGGCGAAGCTGACGGCGGTGAAGAGCGCGAAGGACCTGGCCCAGGTGGTGGGCACGATGCATGCGCGCGGCGTGTTCCCGCTCTTCAACCTGAGCTCCAACAACGACCTGAAGGACGCCAGCCAGGTGATCGGCGAGGTGGACCAGGGCGGACTGGGGCTGCCGGACCGGGACTACTACCTGAAGGATGACGAGAAATCGAAGGCGCTGCGCACGGCGTACGCGGAGCACCTGAAGAACCTCTTCGTGCTGCTGGGCGAGACGCCGGAGCAGGCGGCGAAGAGCGCGGCGTCGGTGCTGGAGACGGAGACGGCGCTGGCGAAGGTGTCGCTGACGCGCGTGGAGCGCCGCGAGCCGAAGAGCCTCTACCACCGGTTGGAGCGCAAGGGCCTGAAGGCGGAGGCGCCGGCCTTCCCGTGGGACGTGTACTTCACGGCCGCGGGCGCGAAGGACGTGCAGGCGCTCAACGTCACGCACCCGCCCTTCTTCAAGGAGGTGGAGCGGCTGGTGAAGACGGCGAAGCCGGAGACGTGGAAGGCGTACCTGACGTCGCAATACGTGATGAGCGTCATTCCGGCGCTGCCCAAGGCCTTCCAGGAGGAGCGCTTCCGCTTCACCTCGCAGAACCTGACGGGCGCGAAGGCGGACGTGCCGCGCTGGAAGAAGTGCGTGCGCTACACCAACGGTGCGCTGGGCGAGGCGCTGGCGCAGCCCTTCATCGCGAAGACGTTCGGCGCGGATGGCAAGACGACCACGCAGCAGATGGTGATGGAGGTCGAGAAGTCCTTCGAGCGCAACCTGGACACGCTGGCGTGGATGGACGCGCCCACGCGCGAGCAGGCGCTGGTGAAGGTGCGGAAGATCGCCAACAAGATTGGCTACCCGGACAAGTGGCGCAACTACGACGCGCTGAAGGTGGAGCGCGGCTCGTTCCTGGGCGCGTGGGTGAACGCGGAGGCGTTCGAGCAGGCGCGGCAGCTGGCGAAGATCGGCAAGCCGGTGGACAAGGACGAGTGGCTGACGCCGCCGTCCATCGTGAACGCCTTCTACAACCCGGCCCTCAACGAGATCATCTTCCCGGCGGGCATCCTGCAGCCTCCGTTCTTCAACCGCGAGGCGACGGCGCCAGTGAACTTCGGGGCCATGGGCATGGTGGTGGGGCATGAAATCACCCACGGCTTCGACGACGAGGGCCGCCAGTACGACGCCGTGGGCAACCTGCGCGACTGGTGGACGCCGGAGTCGGACAAGGCGTTCCGCGAGCGCGTGGCGTGCGTGAAGGAGCAGTACGACGGGTACACGGCCATCGACGAGCTGAAGGTGAACGGAGCGCTGACGCTCGGGGAGAACGTGGCGGACCTGGGCGGCCTGAAGCTGGCGCACGCGGCCATGGAGGCGTGGCTGGCGAGGGACCCCGAGGCGGCGAAGCAGGTGAATGGCTACCGCTTCACGCCGAGCCAGCAGTTCTTCCTGGGCTACGCGCAGTCGTGGTGCTCGAAGTACCGGGATCCCTTCGCGCGGCAGATGGCGATGGTGGATTCGCACTCGCCGCCGCACTGGCGGGTGAACGGGCCGCTGGGGAACCTGAAGGAGTTCCAGAAGGCCTTCCAGTGCCAGGAGGGCGCGAAGCTGGTGCGCCCGGCCGCGCGGCGCTGCGAGGTCTGGTAGCGCTCAGAAGAAGCTGAGCTGCGTGCCCGGCTTCATGGGGCGGCGGAAGGTGCTCTCCTTCTCCGCCCCCTCCCAGGGCCACTCGCTGTTGAGCCCCAGGCGGCGCGCGGTGGTGTTGAAGAGCTTGTGGATCGTGTCCGCGTAGAGGCCCTCGCCCCGCATGCGGACACTGAAGCGCGCGTCGTTGAGCGCTCCCCCGCGCGTCTCGCGGATGCGGTGCAGCACCCGCTCGGCCCGCAGGGGGAGCTTCTCGCGCAGGCGCTCCTCGAAGACGGCCTGCACGGGGCCCGGCAGCCGCAGCAGCGTGTAGAAGGCACGGGTGGCGCCGGCCTCGCGCGCCGCGGTGAGCACGCGCACCATGTCCTCGTCGTTGAGCCCGGGGATGACGGGCGCCACCGCCACGCCCACGGGGATGCCCGCCGCGGCCAGCCGCTCCATCGTCTGCAGCCGCCGCCGGGGCGTGGCCACGTACGGCTCCATGGCGCGCGCCACCTGCTCGTCGTGGAAGGGCAGGGTGATGCACACCGACACCCGGGCCTCCTGCGCCAGCGTCTTCAGCACGTCCAGGTCCCGCTCGATGAGCGGCCCCTTGGTGATGATGCCCACCGGGTTGCGGTACTCGGCGCAGACCTCCAGGCAGGCGCGGGTGAGCCGCAGCGAGGCCTCGAGGGGCTGGTAGCAGTCGGTGACGCCGCTGAAGGCGATGGCCTCTCCCTTCCAGCTCTTGCGCTCGAAGGCGGCGCGCAGCAACTCCGCGGCCTGGGGCTTCACCACCAGCTTCGTCTCGAAGTCCGTGCCGGCGCCGAAGCCGAGGTACTCGTGGTAGGGCCGCGCGTAGCAGTACGCGCAGGCGTGGAGGCAGCCCCGGTAGGGATTGACGCTCCAGGTGAAGCCGACGTCCGGGCTGTCGTTGCGCCCGAGCACCTCGCGGCTGTGGTCCTCGAGCACCTCCAGCTTCGCGGGAGGAATCTCGTCCAGGTACTCCACCGCGGTGGTGTCCCAGGGGTTGATCGGATTGGAGATGGGACGGGGCTTCACACTCCCAGGGTGAATCTGAAAGGACGTTCAGTCAAGAGGTTGATTGGGGAGGGGCTTCCCAACGTGGCCGGTCAGGCCGGCGAGCGGACGAGCCTGCTCACCGGGGAGGAGCGGCAGGTCGATGGTCATCCTGGCGCTCGTTGCCGGGAAGGCTCCAGCGCAGCAGATAGAAGCCGGGCAACAACGGCAGCCACAAGGTGAACCCCCGGAACAGCAGGGTGGCCGTCAGCGCGGCCTCCACCGGCAACCCGAGGAAGGAGAGCATGGCCACCGAGGCCGCCTCGAAGGTGCCCACGCCTCCGGGGAGGAAGGACACCGTCTGCGCCACGGAGGCCATCATGAAGCTCGCGAACACGGTGCCGAGCGACGTGGACTCACCCAGCGCCCGCACCAGGACGCCCAGCGTGGCGGCATCGAGGACGAAGACGGCCACCTGGAGCAAGGTGCCCTGCGCGAGCAGCGGAGGGTCACGGAGCAGCCTGGGGGGCACGCCGGCCACCGCGCGCAACAGGGCCGGGAGCCCGGGCACCCTCCGCAACCAGGGTCCCGGCCGCCAGTCCTCGCGCCCGGCGAGCAGCAGGATGATGGCGGGTACGGCGACAGCCACCCCGGAGAAGGCCGTGGCCATCCATCGCACCAGCGCATCCAACTCCTCGTGGGACCAGAGGTAGACGAGGCTCCAGCCCACCGAGAGGGCCTGGGCCGCGTAGAAGCACAGGAGGGTCATGAGGATGGCCGCCGCCGCCGCTCCCGGCGCGGCTCCCACCTTGCGAAGGCCTCGTGCCACCATCATCGAACCGCCAATGCCCGCCGTGGGGATGAGCTGGTCGAAGGTGAGCTTCATCAGCGACAGCCGGGCCAGCCCCCACACCGGGGCTCGCACGCCCGTGTGCCTCAGCACGCGCTGCCATTGGACGCCGTCGCACAGGTAGGTGGCCAACTGGAGCAGCACCGCCACCAGCAGCCATCCCGGCCGCGCCTGGCGCAACAGGTGGAGGAACCGCTCCTCCTCGGCATGGCGAGCGAGCACGAAGGCGACCAGGGCCATCAACAGGACGATCCCGGGCACCCACCACCAGCGCCCCCGCCGCATGGGAAGCGGGCCGTCCAGCAAGCCCCCTCCGCCCGGTGTCTCGGCTGTCGGGCTCGGCATCTGTTCCCCCTGGACCACGCGGGGTGTGGCCCGCGTGCGCACTTCCCACTCATGGAGGATGGGCTCGCACGGCGCGAGGTGCAGGCCCACGGGAAAGGCAGGGGTGGCACATGCTCTTCTTCCTCATCGTGATGTGCGTGGGGCTCGTGGGCCTGAGTGCCATGGCGATTCCCGGGGTCTTCCACCACGGGCATCTGGGACACGGGAGCGGGCATGTAACGCACGCACCCGGGCACGTGGCGCACGCGGGCCACGGCTTCATGCACTTCCTGCCCGAGCCCCGCCTCCTCTTCAGCCTGCTCGCGCTCTACGGCGCCTTCGGGAACGTGCTGGCGCTCACCCTCTCGTCCCTCTGGCTCGTGGCCCTGCTGGCGCTCCTCCCGGCGCTCCTGGTGGAGCGGTTCGTGCTCGCGCCTCTCTGGAAGCTGGCGTTCCAGTTCCAGGGGCGGCCCAGCTCGCCGCTCCCGGCGCTCCTCATGGAGGACGCGCGCGCGGTCACTCCCTTCCGCAACGGCAAGGGGCTGGTGCGGGTCATCCGCGATGGACGGAGCGTCCAGCTCAGCGCCCGGCTCGTCGAGGGCCAGTCGATGCTGCCAGTCCAGGTGGGGGACAAGCTCCGCATCGAGGAGATCGATCCCGAGAACGAGCGCGTCACCGTCTCATTATTTTGAGGGAAGGAGACTTCCGTGAACCCACTGCTCATCGCGGCCGCCGTCACCCTGCTGGTCATCCTCCTCACGCCCATGGTCGTCAGCGCATTCCTCCGGGACGTGGAGGCCGGGGAGATCCGCCTGGTGAGCTGGCTCAATGGCAACCTCCGCATCTACCGGGGGCCTTGCAAGGCGGTGGTGATTCCCATTCTCACCGTGAGCCGGACCGTTCCCGCCTCCGCCATCAACGTGGACATCGAGATCACCGACCAGACCGCGGACATGGATGCGAGCGGAGCGCCCGCGCCCGTGAAGGTCACCGTCAAGGCCTCCGCCATCGTGAGCGTCGGAGAGGAGGACGCGATGGTGAACACCTCCGCGAACAAGTTCTTCTCCAAATCCCCGGACGAGCAGCTCTCGACACTGACCGACGTGCTGTCCTCGGCGGGACGGCGGGCCATCAACCTGCTCAAGCATGATCAGCTCTTCAACTCCCGCACCGCCGCGCCGGCGGCCTCGGCTCCGCTCAAGGACAAGGAGGCGCTGGTGGCGCACGGCGAGGATGACGAGCTGGCGGTCATCATCAAGGAGGCCTGCTCCCGCGAGCTGTTGGACCTCGGGTTGTCCTTCAACAGCCTCAACATCAAGGCCGTGCTGAGCGAGGTGGCCGAGGCCCGGCGGCGCGAATCCGCGGCACGCGCCAAGGCCAGCGCGGACGTGGTGCAGGCGAGGGAGGAGCAGCGCGCGAAGATCGCCCAGCTCGAGGCCGCGCAGAAGGTCAACGACCAGGAGCGCGCCTTGAAGATGCAGATCGCCGCCAACGGGGCGGCCATCGCACGTGCCGAGGCCGAGCGCCAGGCCGTCATCCGCGAGCTGCGTCAGGCCGAGCTCGGTGCCTCGCAGATCACCCAGGCCCAGGCGGACGCGGATCAGAACGTCATCGCCCTGGAGGCGGAGGGGCGGGCCCAGGCGGCGCGCATCCGGCTGGTCGCCGAGGCCGAGGCGGATGCCATCCGCAAGAAGGCGCAGGCGCTGCTGGAGACGGGGCAGGTGTACCTCGAGCTGCGCCGCCTGGAGCTGGCTCCGGAGCTGACCCGCGCGGTGGCCGGGGCGCTCGCCAACAGCCAGTTCGTCAACTTCGGCGCCGCGGGCTCGAATGGTGGCCAGAGCGCCGTGACGGCCGGCTCGGACGACATCCTCCGGGTGGTGCAGACGCTGATGGCCGCCCAGGTCATCACCCATGCACCGTCCACGGGAACCGCACCGCCCACGGGGGATGGGGCCTCGCCCCCACGGAGCGCCCAGGGCGCCGGGAGCGCGGAGGGGCTGACGCCGTGGAACGCGTCCGGCCCCCACTAGTCGGCGCGGGCGCCCCCGCCCACGGAGAGCCGCCCACGGAGAGCCCTCCGGGCCGCGTCCTCCTCGTCCTCAGGGGCCGGGCCCGGCCTCCCCGCCCGGTCACATCCGCGCCCCGGACGCACCCTCTCCTCGAGGGAGGTGCAACATGAGGGTGAGCAAGAGCAGTGGAGGCCTGACGGTTCGCGCCATCGCCGGCACGCACAACATCCTCCTGGGAATCGATCTGGAGGAGGCTAAGCGCGAGGGCTGCCTCGGGTTCTCCATCCAAAGGGCCCGGCTGGATCCGGAGCAGAAGACTCCGGTGGCCTGGAGGTGGCTGCCCAACCGGCTCCGGTTCCCGAAGGATGTCAGCACCGGTCCCATCACCACCGAGCATTCCCCCGTGCAGAAATTCCGCTGGGGGGACTACACCGTCGAGCCGGGGACGGAATACCGCTACCGGGTGATCGCGCGCTATGGGCGCTGGGACACGCTGACCCCTGGCGCCACGGTGGAGCTCGACCTGAAGACGGAGTCGCCCACCGCGAGGAGCACGGCCGTCTTCTTCAATCGGGGCGCGGCGGCCAGCCAGGCCTATAACGACATGTTCGGAGCCCAGGACCCCGACGAGCTGGAGCCCCAGGCGAGGCAGAAGGCGCTGAAGTGGTTGTCACGGGGCCTCGAGGAAGCGCTGCTGGCGTTCCTGGCGCAGGCCGAGGGTGAGGGCTACGCCCTCCATGCCGCCATCTACGAGTTCCAGAAGCCGGAGTTGTTGGAGGGGCTGGTGGACGCGGCGAAGCGCGGCGCCGAGGTGAAGGCCGTGTACCACCACCGCCAGGCCGGCGAGAAGGACACCACCTGGCAGAAGAACGACAAGGCGATCGCCGCGAGCAGGCTCGTCCAGAGCGGGGTTCAGCTCCACCAGCGCAAGGCGGCTCCGCAGAGCGCCATCAGCCACAACAAGTTCGTGGTCCTGCTCCAGGACGGCGAGCCGCGAGCCGTGTGGACCGGCTCCACCAACTGGACGGAGGGCGCCATCTACGGGCAGCTCAACGTGGGGCACGCCGTGTACGACGAGGCGGTCGCGGGCGCCTACGAGCGGTACTTCCAGTTGCTCTTCTCGGATAGCGGGAGCGGCCCGCTCAAGACCGCCACCCGCGAGCTTTCTTCCGTCCTGGACGAGGAGGAGCTCCCCCCGGGCCCCGGCATCTGGCCCATCCTCTCGCCCCAGTCCAACGACGACATGCTCAAGCTGTACGCTTCCCTGTGCGAGCGGGCCCACCACCTGATGGTGTGCGCTCCCTTCGCGCTCGCCCCGGCGCTGTTGGATGTCCTGTCCAGCGAACCCGTGCGGCCAGGGACCCTGAGGTACCTCCTGGTGGACAAGGAGGGCAGCCTGGGGAAGCCCGAGCAGGTGCAACTCATCGAAGGGGACCCCTCCAACGAGCTGGGCGTGGCCACCACCCTCCACACCCCGCTTCACGACTTCCAGCGGCGGCTCCTCATGACGCCGGAGAGCTTCCACCATGACGGCATCCACATCCACTCGAAGATCATCGCCGTGGATCCGCTCGGGGACGATCCGATCCTCATCACCGGCTCGGCCAACTACTCGAACAACTCCACCCGGAACAACGACGAGAACAGCCTGGTGATTCGCGGGGACCTGGCGGTCGCGGACATCTACGCCACGGAGTTCATGCGGATGTTCGAGCACTACCACTTCCGCGGCGCCGTCTCGAAGGAGAACGAGAAGCGCACCCGGAGCGGAAGGGCCGCCGTGGACGCGCCCCTCTCGTTGAGGGAGGACGACTCCTGGTCCGAGCGCCACTACGTCGAGGGGAGCAGCGATGCGCTCGCCCGCCAGCTCTTCGCTGGCACGGGGGCGCAACCCCCCGAGCACGGGTGACGGCGGCGCCCTGGCTGGCCGCATCGAGGGGCGCGCTACCAGGAGGGCTCGATGGAGTGGGGGGTTGCCACCGTGGACGGCCAGGTGAGCGAGCGGGCAAGCCTGCTCGCCTGCCCCGTACCGCGGGGGTGCCTACCGTGGTCCCATGCGTTTCTGGCCCGCCCTCCTGTGCTGCCTGCTCCTCGGGATGCCCGTCCTGGCCGCCGAGGGTCCGCCCACGCCGGCGCCCCTCGAGGCCGCGGTGCGGGCCCACACGTCCTCCAAGGCCCTGCACCAGTTCTACGAGACACGGGGCTTCCAGCCGGCGTGGTTCTCCTATGACGGCACGGTGCGCCCGCAGGCGCGTGAGTACCTCGCGGCGCTCTGTGAGGCGGAGACGGAGGGCCTGTGGCCGGAGCGCTACCGGCGCGCGGAGCTCGAGGCGGCCCTGCATCGGCTGACGCTGGACGCGGAGCCGGGGGACGCGTGGGTGGAGGTGGAGCTGGGGCTGACGTCGAGCTTCCTCACCTATGCCTCGCATCTGCTGTCCGGCCAGGTGTCCTCGCGGGGTCTGCGGTGGCGCACGAAGCCTCCGGGGCCGGTGGTGCTGGCGGCGGTGCTGGAGGGCACGCTCGCGAGTGGAGACCTGTCCGGCACGCTGCGGAGCCTCTCCCCGAGCAATGAGGGCTTCGTGCGGCTGAGGGAGGCGCTCGCGCGCTACCGGGCCCTCGCCGCCGCCGGGGGATGGCCGCTGGTGCCGGAAGGCAAGCCGCTCGAGCGGGGCATGAGGGATTCACGAGTGGTGGTGCTGCGCGAGCGGCTGCGCGCCACGGGAGATCTTCCTTCGTCCGCGGAGGAGCGGTTGCTCTATCCGGGAGCGCCGGGGGTGGGCGTGGCGGCGCTGGTGGGGGACCTCGTCCGCGCGGCGATGGAGGAGCCGGCTCCGGAGTCTCCGAAGAAGCCCGTTCCCGAGGACCTCTACGACGCGGAGGTGGAGGAGGGGGTGAAGGCCTTCCAACGGCGGCACGGCCTGGCGGTGGACGGGAAGGTGGGCGGGGAGACGCTGAAGGCGCTGCGGGTGCCGGTGGAGGAGCGCATCGCGCAGCTGCTGGTGAACCTGGAGCGCTGGCGCTGGGCGCCGAGGGAGCTCGGGACGCGGTACGTGATGGTGAACCTGCCGGCCTTCGAGCTGGAGGCGGTGGACCAGGGCCGGACGGTGCTGCGGATGCCGGTGATCATCGGGCAGCGGGAGTGGAGCACACCGGTGCTGCGGGAGGAGGTGGAGTACCTGGTGCTGCATCCGACGTGGTACGTGCCGAGCCAGATCACCGCGGAGGAGGTGCTGCCGAAGCTGCGGGAGGATCCGGGGGCGGCGGCGAGGATGGGGCTGACGACGTACGACCGGGCCACGGGGGAGCCGGTGGATCCCTCGACGGTGGACTGGAGCGGGCTGGAGGCGGGCTCACTGCCCTACCGCTTCGCGCAGGATCCGGGGAGTGACAATCCGTTGGGCCGGGTGAAGTTCATGCTGCCCAACCGGTTCTCCATCTACCTGCACGACACGCCGAACCCGAAGCTCTTCGCGGAGGCGCAGCGGGCCTTCAGCCACGGCTGCATCCGGGTGGCCGAGCCGGCGAAGCTCGCGGACTTCCTGCTGCGAGGCCACGAGGGCTGGACGGAGGAGACGCTGGCGGCGGCGATGGCGGAGGAGGGAGGCAAGCAGCGGCGGGTGGAGCTGCCGGCGCCGGTGCCGGTGTACCTGCTGTACTGGACGAGCTTCGTGGACGCGGAGGGCCGGGTGCAGTTCCGGCCGGACGTGTACCGCCAGGACGGGGCGGTGAAGCGGGCGCTGGCGGTGAAGCCGGTGCCCGCGGCGGGCGAGTCTCCGGCGGCCTGCGGAGGGGCGCGCGGTTAGCGCTTGCTCCAGCGGGCCGGGGTGCCACGCACGTCGATGTGCACGAAGGGCCCGTGGACGCGGTTGGCGCGGTAGACGCCGTAGCCGCCGATGAGCTCGGGCACGCGCTGCTCCACGCGGTCCACGGCGCGGGCGAGCACCTCGGCGTCCTTCACGTCGACGCGCCCGTTGCCATCGAGGTCATCCATCTGCCCGTCGCCATTGTCGTCGAGCCAGACATCGGCCGCGTCGCCGTAGGTATGGCGGCTGAACTTCGCGCGGCCGTTCTCACCGGGCCCGTTGTACTGGGGCGTGCGGAAGCCGCTCATGACGTGGAGTCCCTTGGCGGGGTAGCCCTGGGTGCGCAGCTCCTGGAGCACGAGCTCCAGCTTGTCCACCAGGCGCAGGTCGAGCACGAGGTACTTGGGCCAGACATCGGCCTGGTCCTTGGTGAGGAAGTTGCGGAGGCGGAAGTGCTCGGAGACGGCGAAGTCCTGGTTCTGGGGCGTCACCTCGATGAGGAGCTCGGGAGGGGCGTAGCGGCCGGTGCGGCCAGCGGAGCGGGCCGGCCAGCGGCCGATGCGGTAGCCGTTGAGCTGCGTCTTCGAGCCGTCGAAATGGACGGGGGTGATGACGGCGGGTGCACTGGCCTCGGCGCCCTGGGTGGCGGGAGCGAGCGTCCAGACGCCGGGCTGGGCCGGGGCCTTCCAGCCCTCGTCGGTGATGGCGGCCGGGGCCTGGGTGTTCGAGCCCAACGCCAGCCAGCGGGCCTCCTTCACGTCCTCACGGACGGCGAAGTGCGGCTGGAGCGTCTCACCCGGAGGCACGACGACGGCGCGCAGGGCACCGCTGTGGCCACGGGAGACCAGCTCCACGGGCGTGGACGGAGCGGCGGCCGGCGCGGGGGCGGCGGCCATGGCGTACTGGGCCACCAGGAGCAGCGCGGCGACGAGGAAGAGGATGGCTGAACGGCTGAGGGGCAGGCGGCTACGGGATGAATTCACGCGGACCTGGAGCAACCGGCCGCGCGAAAAAATTCCCCCGGATTCCCCGGCTGGGCTCCAGGGCAGGGCAGGTGCTCGAAAGGACTCGGGAAATGACATGGCCGGTGACCCCTCCTCGGGAGAAGGAGGAGACACCGGCCAGGTGTGACGGGTTCCCGGAGGGGAGCCGCCGGCCTCAGCGGATGACGGGGACGATCTCCTTCGTCCACTGGGCGATGTGGTTGGACGTGGTGATGTCCTGGAAGGGCAGCACGAGGGCGGGGTAGCTCGGGTCCTGGCCGAGCGCCACCTTGTCCGGGTCCACGGCGGCGATCCACAGCAGCGTGCCGTTGGGGTTCTCATCCCCGCCGGGGAGCGGGTTGCGCAGTCCATACCTGCGGCTGGAGGAGAAGGTGAACCACTGCAGCCGCGAGCCCGGCTCCCGGGTGCGCTGGTAGAGGAACGGCGCCCACTTGGGGAAGGAGCTGGTGAGGTTCGCTCCGGTGTCGCGCTTGCCGGGCGCATTCGCGCGGGCGAGCTCGATGAGCGGAGCGCCCGCCTCGGCCCTCACGGCGAAGAGGCGCGCGGTGGGATCGCTGTCCGCGTTGCAGTCCTTCCCGGAGGTGGTGCCGCTCGGGCAGGTGGACTCGTTGAAGAGGAGGAACGTGTTGTCGGGCGAGATGGCCGGGTAGTAGCGGTTCTTGCCGTCCACGGCGGGCGCGAGCGTCACCGGTGCGCTCCAGCCCGAGCCGGTGCGGCTGACCATCTGGATGGCGCCCTTGCCGAAGCGCTGGTTGGTGCCCTTCACGCCCATCTGGACGAAGGCGAGCTTCTGCCCGTCCGCGGACCAGTCCGGGTGGCTGACGGGGTTGGTGCTGGTGCCCGTGCCCGCGAGGCTCTGCGCCTTCTTGCCGGTGTTGCCGTCGAAGAGCATCAGGTTGAAGTCGGTGGCGCCCGTGTCCGCGTAGACGCCCGCGTACTGCGAGCCATCCGGGTTCCACGACTCGAAGATGCTCTTGTCCGGAGAGCTGGCGCCCGCGTTGTAGGGCGCGAGCAGCGTCTTGCTGGCCACGTCCATCAGCACGATGCGTCCGGAGTTCTGGCCGCTGGCCTCGGCGACGATCTTCTTCCCGTCGCGCGACAGCGCATGGCAGCCGATGCACTCGCCGGCCGCGACTTCCGGACCGGCGAACTTCTCGCCCGTGAGCTGCGAGGCGCTCGAGAAGTCGAAGCGCATGATGGCCGAGCCGTTGGAGGTGGTCCAATAGTAGAGGCCGCCCGCGAGGTCATCGCGCGAGAAGGACACGGAGAGCGGCGTGGACGTGCCCACCTGCACGCCCGTGTCGTTGGTGCCGCGCAGGGTGATGGAGACGGGCTCGCCGCCGCGGTTGGTCTGGGTCAGCCACTGCCAGGTGGCGTCGTCCGGCCGGTAGATGCAGCCCCCATTCAGCGGCTGGGTGCAGCGCAGGTAGACCTTGAGGTCGGTGACGGCGTTCTGGAACGACAGCTCGAAGAGGGTGTTGCCCGTGCCCGGCAGGAAGTGGAGCTCCGCCCCGCGCATGTTGGGCGGCATGAGCACGCCCTCGTTGGGGTAGACGAGGTCCGGCTTGCGCGTGTCGCTGGGGGGACCGGCGAAGGGGCCCGCCGGGTCCTCGGGCAGCGAGGTGGAGGCCGGATCCTTCACGCTCGCCTGGAGCTTCACGGACACCTGTGTCGTGCCGCGCACGCTGCCCGCGAGGGCGGAGATCGTCGTCACACCGCCCTGGTTCTTGTAGGTGGTGAAGGTGCTGCCCGAGAAGCCACCGATGAAGCCGTTCTCCACCGAGAAGCGGACCTGCGCGGTGATGTCGCGCGTCCCGCCGCTGTCGAAGGTGCCGATGGCCTTGTAGGTGAGCGAGGCGGGCGTCTTCCCGGCCTCGATGAGGAGCACCTGGTCCGCGGGCTCGACGCTGATGGATTTCAGTCCGGGGAGCGGCTCGCCGCTGCCGGTGGTCCCCCCGTCGCTCGACGGGCCGCCCGGGCCGTTGCCGCCATCGTCCTCGCATCCAGTGGAGGCGACGAGGAGCACCGCGAGCAGGGTGGAGAGAAGAGCGGGAATGCGCATGGGGCGCATTCTGGCCCAGAAAAACCAGAGGCCGGCAATCCCTCGGACGTCCGAGAAATTGCCGGCCTCACAGAGAGCGGCGGACCGGGTTCGAACCGGCGACCCCGAGCTTGGGAAGCTCGTGCTCTACCAGCTGAGCTACCACCGCGTCGCAAGCAGTCTCAAAGTAGGGGCCCGCACGCGGCTTGTCAACGAGAAGTATCGGGGGGGCTATTCGCCCTCCTCAATGGTCAGCTGGTAGGCATCCTGGAAGTTGGCCTCGCGGTTGCGCGCGTCGCGGACCTCGAGGATGTAGACCCCGGGCTCGGCGCTGTAGCGGATGACCTCGGGCTGGTCTCCCCGGGCGCGATCGGACGTCTGCACGAGCGACAGCTTCCCGTCCTCGCCCAGGCGGTGCAGGTACAGCCCCACGTCCACCTTGAGGATGCCCAGCAGCGTCACCTTGATGGGCGTGCGCACCGGCCGGTCCGAGAGGTCCAGCCGGTAGTAGTCCACGTCCTTCAGCGGATAGACGGTGCCGCGCACCGCCTTGCCCGGAATGAGCTCCATGGCGCGGTCCACGGAGTTGTTGGGCTCGCGCTCCTGGCTGCCATCGTCCGGCACGGTCGTGACGGAGATGCGGTAGGGCTGGTCCGCGTTCTCGTAGTCGCGCACCCACTTGTTGTCCACCTTGCGCGCGGCGCTCTGCACCCGGAAGTAGCAGGTGCCGTTGCAGGCCACGTTGTTGAGGCGCTCGGGCTCCTTGATGGCGCCGTCGTTGGCGCGCTGGAGCACCGTCTCCTTCTGGCCCTCGCCCTCGGGGGCCGCCACCACGGACAGCTCCAGGTCCATGCGCTCCACGCCGGACAGCTCCACCTTGGCGAGCACCGGCTCGGCCGTCTTCAGGACGAAGTTGTCCACGTCGCCCTTGGGCGAGAGGAAGCCCTCCTTGTAGCCGTACGCCGGCAGGGGCGTGGCCTTGTACAGCTCGTCATTGGGCTCCAGCTCCGCGTTGGCGCCGGCCTCCTCCTGCGTCACCGTGAGCGTGTACGGCTTCTCCGAGTTGAAGCCCCGCTTCGCCTCCTTGCCCGTGCCCACCCAGCCGCTCTTCACCACCACGTACACCACGCGATCGCTCGCCCTCACGCCGATGTTGCGCAGCGAGTAGCCCTGGCCCTCCTGGCCCTTGGGCGTGACGAAGAGTGGCGCCTCCGCGGCCGAGAGCACCGACAGCTCCGCGCGGACGCCCTCGATGCCCGTGAGCTCGATCTTCAGCGCCATCGCGGGCGGCTCCTCCGGCGCGGGCTGGATGCCTCCCTGGCCGGGGACGGGCACGGGGACCTGGAAGCCTCCGGGCTGCTGCGCCTGGGCACCGGCCGCGGCCGGGTTGCCCTCGGGGCTGGGGGCGTTGGCCGTCCCCTCGGGATTCGCGGCCGGCTCGGTGGGCGGATTCTCCGTCCCCTCGGGCGCCGGAGGCTGGCCCTCGGCGGGAGGCGGCTGGGCCCCGGTGGTATCTCCCGGGTTCGGCGCGGGAGCGGGGGCCGGGGGCGGCGTGGCGCCCGCGGGGGGCTCGGGCAGCTCCAGCCGGTACCAGTCCTCGTCGGCCGCGTGCCCGATGAAGCCGGACACCGCCTGGCCGAACTGCATCGGCGTGGCGTCCACGGCGCGGTCATTGGGCTCGCGCTCCACGCCCTCCTCGGGCTCGTGGTAGCGCACCTCGAGCGTATAGGCGCCGCCGGTGCCCTTGCGGGCCGAGGCCACGCGCACCCAGCGCTCGCGCTCCACGTAGAGGTTGGGGAAGCGCTCGGGCTTGCCGTCGCCCCCGCTGTTGATGCCGGCGCTGCGGATGCCGGGGGCGTCGTACACCTCCAGCAGCACGTCTCCGCCGGGGATGCCGGTGACGCTGACGTCCGCCACGCGCGGGTTGGCGGGGGCGAGCCGGTACCAGTCCTCGTCGGGCTTGGACGGATCCGCGCCCAGGCTGGCGGTCACCGTCGCGTCCCGGCCGAGGCTCGGGGCCTGCTCGGGCCGATCGTTGGGCTCCTTCTCGTTCAACAGCTCGGGCCCGGTGACGACCGGTCCGGCGTCCGCTTCCTCGGTGCCCTTGTTGGAGCAACCGCTCGGGCAGCCGGCGAGCAACAGGGCCCACGGCCACACCCACCCCAGACGTCGCATTCCGTTCCCTCTTGGCATTCGGGCGCCTACTCAATCCCCTGGCGCCCGGGTGTCAAGGTTCGCCAACAAACGAATTGGCGCTTTCATCCCGGGATGGGAATGGAGGGAGGACGGAGCGGGGGCGTTCCCGGCCCGGAGGTACGACGGGCCCGGAGGGTGTGGCTCGGGGGAGGGGACGCCCGCGAGGGGCGTGAGCTCTCAGCCGATGGCGCTCTTCTTCTTCGCGCTGAAGTGACGGAAGAAGTCGATGATTTCCTGCTCGGCGACCTTGGCGTCCGTGGCGTCGGCGAACTCCGACTCGAGGAACATGCCGCCACAAGACTCGCAGGTGTCGTAGTGCAGGGGGTGCTGACGGTCACCGCCGTCCACCCGGATCAGGTCTACCTGGCACTCGGGGCAATGGCCGGTGAGAGCCTCCGCGTCGACCTTCCCGCCCTGGCTCTCCAGCCCGGGGAGGTTGTTGTGGAGGAGGATCCGGTTGAGATCCGCGACGTCGATCCACAGCCCGCCGCAATCTCCACACTTTCGCAACGTCTCATGGTCCCCTTCGAGATCGGCCATCTCGACGCTGCAACCGGGGCAATTCATGGGGCGGGTCATTCTCCTGTAGGGGGGAGCAGCGCTCCCGTTGGGGACGGCTCGGGGGCGTTGCCCCCAGGCCGTTCAGGGAATGATAGGTCGCATGAATTTTCAGATGCAACCCAAGTGCTGCGATGTGTTCACACACGCAACCCTGGGAGCCCCCCCGGCCCGGGGTTCAGGCCTTGACCCGGCGGATGTCGGCCCCCAGCTTTCGCAGCTTGCGCTCCAGGCGCTCGTAGCCCCGGTCCAGGTGGTAGATGCGGGCCACCTCCGTCTTGCCCTCGGCGCGCAGGCCCGCCAGGACGAGGGAGGCGCTGGCGCGCAGGTCCGTGGCCATGACGGGGGCGCCGGACAGCTTCTTGACGCCCTTCACCACGGCCGTGTGGCCCTGGATGGTGATGTCCGCCCCCATCCGGTGCAGCTCCGGCACGTGCATGAAGCGGTTCTCGAAGATGCTCTCCGAGATGACCGAGGTGCCGCTGGCCACCGTCATGAGTCCCATCAGCTGGGCCTGCATGTCCGTGGGGAAGCCGGGGTGCTCGGTCGTCTTCACGTCCACCGAGTTGACGACCTTGGGGGCCTTCACCCGCAGGCCCTTCTCCTCGGCGGTGATGGTGCAGCCCGTCTCGCGCAGCTTGAGGATGACGGACTCGAGGTGCTCGGGCTGGGCGTGCTTCACCAGCACGTTACCGCCAGTGATGGCCGCCGCGACCATGAGCGTACCGGCCTCGATGCGGTCCGGGAGGATGGCGTGGTCCACCGGCTTGAGGGACTCCACGCCGTCGATGGTGATGACGGAGGTGCCCGCGCCCTGGATGCGGGCGCCCATCTTGTTGAGCACCCGGGCGAGCTCCTCCACCTCGGGCTCGCGCGCGCAGTTCTCCAGCACGGTGCGGCCCCTGGCCAGCACGGCCGCCATCATGACGTTCTCCGTGCCCGTCACGGTGATGACGTCGAAGTTGACGGTGGCGCCCTTGAGCTGCTTGGCCCGGGCCTCGACATAGCCCTCGGTGAGGGTGATGTCGGCGCCCAGGGCCTTGAGGCCCTTGAGGTGCTGGTCGATGGGGCGGGCGCCGATGGCGCAGCCGCCGGGCATGGACACGCGGGCGCGGCCGAAGCGGGCCACCAGCGGGCCGAGCACCAGCACCGAGGCGCGCATCGTCTTCACCAGGTCATAGGGGGCCTCGGGGGTGATGGGCCCCTCGATGGCCACCTCGCACATGTCCTTCTGGCGGCCGGTGAGCCGCGCGGTGCCACAGCCCATGGTCTCCAGCACCTTGAGCATGGTGACCACGTCGGCCAGGTCCGGCACGTTGCGGTAGACGCTCTTGCCATCGGCCAGCAGCGCCGAGGCGAGAATGGGAAGCGCTGCGTTCTTCGCGCCCGACACGACCACCTCGCCCTGCAGCGGGTGGCCACCCTTCACGATGATCTTGTCCATCTGCTCCGTCTCACCCCGTGGCTAGACAGCCACGGGTTGTGTCCCAAATGCGAGGCGATCCCGCCGCTCCAGGTCCTTCTCCACCCGCGCGTCGTCGTAACCCGCGGCCTGGAGGAGGGCTTTCACGGCGTCGCCCTGCGTCTCGCCAATCTCCATTGCAAGCAGCCCGCCAGGTTTGAGGACGCGCCGGGCGCCCTCGATGACCTTGCGGATGAGCACCAGCCCGTCCGGTCCGCCGTCCAGCGCCAGGTGGGGCTCGCGGCGCACCTCGGCCGACAGGGTGGGTATCTCCGCCGAGGCGATGTAGGGCGGGTTGGAGACCACCACGTCGAAGCGGGCGTCCGGGGGCAGGGGGGCGTACAGGTTGCCCTGGAGCACCGTCACCCGCTCGGCCACGCCGAGGGCCTGGGCGTTCTCCCGGGCCAGCGCACAGGCGTCCGCGGACAGGTCCGTGGCCATCACGGTGGCCTGGGGACGCTCGGCCGCCAGGCTGATGGCGATGCAGCCCGAGCCGGTGCACACGTCCAGCGCCATTCCGGGGCCGTCCTTGGGCAGCTGGTGCAGGGCGGCCTCCACCAGCAGCTCCGTCTCCGGCCGGGGGATGAGCACCCGGGCGTCCACCTTGAAGGGGCGGTTGTAGAACTCGCGCACGCCGGTGAGGTACTGGGTGGGCTCGCCCGCCATGCGCCGCTCGATGAGGGCGCGGAAGGTGGCCAGCTCCGTCTTCTCCAGCGGCCGATCCAGGTCCACGTACAGCCGCACCCGGGTCGTCTTCAGCGCGTGGGCGAGCAGCACCTCGGTGGTGAGCCGGGGCGCGTCCACCCCGCGCTTCTCGAAGTGCTGGGTCGTCCAGGTGAGGATTTTACGGACGGTCCAGTTCTCGCCGCTCATGCGCTCGCGCCGGGGCCCTCGCCCATCTGCTGCTTGAGGGCCTCGGCCTGGTAGTGGGTGCGGCAGGCGGTGATGACGTCCTCGACCCCGCCGGACATGATGGCCGGCAGGTTGTGCACCGTGAGGCCGATGCGGTGGTCCGTCAGCCGGTCCTGCGGGAAGTTGTAGGTGCGGATCTTCTCCGAGCGGTCGCCGGTGCCCACCTGGCCCCGGCGCATGGAGTCGCGCTCGTTGCGGATGCGCTCCTGCTCGATTTCATAGAGCTTGGCGCGCAGCATGCGCTCGGCCATGGCCCGGTTCTTCGTCTGGCTCTTCTCCTGCTGGCACTTCACCACGATGCCGGAGGGCTTGTGGATGAGGCGCACCGCGGAGTCGGTGGTGTTCACGCTCTGCCCGCCGGAGCCCGTCGAGCGCATCACCTGCATCTCGATGTCCGCCGGGTTGAGCTTGATGTCCACGTCCTCGGCCTCGGGCATCACCGACACGGTGATGGTGGAGGTGTGGATGCGGCCCTGGGCCTCGGTGGCCGGCACGCGCTGCACCCGGTGCACGCCCGACTCGTACTTCAGGTGGCTGTAGACACCGTCCCCCGAGAGCATGATGGACACGTCCTTGACGCCGCCCACGCCGCCCGCGCTCATGTCCATGATCTCCGCCTTCCAGCCCTTGCGGTCGGCGTAGCGGAGGTACATCTGCATGACCTCCTCGGCGAACAGGCCGGCCTCGTCTCCGCCCGCGCCGGCGCGGATCTCCAGGATGACGTTCTTGTCGTCATTGGGATCCTTGGGCAGCAGGAGGATCTTCAGCTCCGCCTCCATCTCGTCGCGCTGGGCCTTGAGGCCGGGCAGGGACTCGCGGGCGTAGGCCTTCTCGTCGGGGTCCGAGCTGCCGAGCCAGGCCTCGACCTCCTTGAGATCGGCGAGCACCTTGCGGTAGGCCCGGAAGGCCTCCACCAGCTTCTCCAGGCCGGCACGCTCCTTGGAGACCCGCTGCAGCCTGGCCGTGTCGGAGATGATGTCCGGGTTGGACAGGTCGGCGGTGAGCCGCTCGAACTTGCGCTCCACCTCTTCGAGTTTGTCAATCATCGGTCTGGGGTGGGGGTTGTGCCCCGTTGTCCGGCCACTGGCAAGGCCGGACGGGGTCAAGAAATTCCGTGGACTTCCGGGCCGGGAGCGTGAAAAAAGGGCGGTTCGCTGCCGCCAGTGCCAATGCGGCCCACTTCCGCCTATACGGAGTACCAGAAGATGCCTGCCCAGAAGGGAAACCGCAGCAAGAAGAAGCTGTCCAACCGCTCGGCCACGAAGAAGGCGTCGCTCAAGCGCCGCCGCGCTCGCGAGCGCCGCAAGTAGTTCTCCGCCTGCCTCCTCCCCTGGTCTCCGGGGGAGGGGGCGAGTAACCGTCTCCAACGCCGGACTCCCTTGGGGCGGACCCTCTCGGGGCAGCTTGACTCTTGCTTGCGCCCCCAAAGAGGCGGCGCCTACATTGCCCCGCGACTTCATGGCCAGGGAAAACGACAACATCGCGCTCTCCGACGAGCACAACTCGCGTGGCATCGAATTGGCCGATCGCGGGTGGCTGGATGAGGCGATCAAGGAGTTCAAGAAGGCGATCGATCTCGATCCCGACTCCGCCCACGCGCACGACAACCTCGCCACCGTCTACGCGGAGAAGAAGCTCTTCCGCGAGGCCCTCGGGGAGTACCTCACCGCCCTCAAGCTCGAGCCGGAGAGCCCCACCGCGCACTACAACCTCGCCTGCTTCCTGTCCTCCCACGCCGCCGAGATGGCCGTGACCGAGTACCGGGAGGCCATCGAGCTGGACCCCGAGTACCCGGACGCCCACCTCAACCTGGGCCTCACCTACGCGGACCAGGGCCGGATCGAGGAGGCCATGCGCGAGCTGCAGACGGCCATCGAGCTGGAGCCGCAGGACGCCTTCCCCCGGCACGAGCTCGCCGCGCTGCTCATGGACGAGGGGGACTACCGCTCGGCCATCACCCAGCTGAAGGAAGTGGTGCGGCTGGAGGCGGACAACTTCGAGGCGCACCTGGATCTGGGCATCTGCTACGCCCAGAAGGGCTTCTACGCCGAGGCCGAGCGCTCCTACGACAAGGCGCGCGCCCTCAACGCGGACGATCTGCTGCTCAACTACAACCTGGCCGCCCTGTACGCCCTCTGGGGCCGGCGGGCCGAAGCGTTGTCCTACCTGCAGAAGGCCGTGGCCGCGGATCGCCAGAAAGTGCAGGGTTGGCTGGCCACGGATACGATGTTCGACGCTCTGAAGGGCGACCCCGAGTTCGAGGCGCTCTTCTGAGCGTCTGAGCTCTCTCTATGGAATGGGTCTTCCTCGGGCTGGCGATCCTGCTGGTCTTCGCGAACGGGTTCTTCGTGGCGACGGAGTTCGCCATCGTGAAGGTCCGCCACACACGCCTGCAGGCGCTGGTGGACGAGGGCCGGCCGGGTGCTGGCGCCGCCATGAAGATGGTGGAGAAGCTGGACGCCTACCTCTCCGCCACGCAGTTCGGCATCACGCTCGCGTCACTGGGGCTCGGCTGGCTGGGTGAGCCGGCGTTCGCCCATCTGCTGGAGCCGGTGCTGAACCAGGTGGTGCCGGAGGCGGCGGGGCCCACGCTGGCGCACTCGCTGGCGGTGGCCATCGCCTTCGCCATCATCACCTTCCTGCACATCGTGGTGGGGGAGTTGGCCCCCAAGAGCTTCGCCATCCAGCGCGCCGAGGACACGACGCTGACGGTGGCCCTGCCCATGCGGCTCTTCTACTTCGTCTTCTACCCGGCCATCTGGCTCCTCAATGGCGTGGCGGGGTGGTTGCTGAGGGTGGCGGGCCTGCACGGTGCCCACGAGTCGCAGGAGGCCCACAGCGAGGAGGAGCTGCGCGTCATCCTGCATAGCTCGGCGCAGGCGGGCGCCATCACCACGGCGCGCGCGGAGCTGCTGGAGCGCTCGCTGGAGATGGCGCAGAAGACGGCCCGGCAGGTGATGGTGCCGCGCAACCAGGTGAAGTTCCTGGACGTGGAGGAGCCCCTGGACAAGTGCGTCGCGGACGCGCGCGCGGCCGGCCACACGTGGCTGCCGGTGGCCCGGGGCAACATGGACGAGGTGGAGGGGGTGGTGAACGTGAAGGACCTCTTCTTCCTCCTGTCCAAGGGCGACCTGCGCAGCCTCGCCCAGGTGCAGCGCCCGGTGCTCTACGTCCCGGAGCACGTGACGCTGGAGCAGCTGCTCAACGAGTTCCGCCGCCGCCGCCGGCAGATCGCCCTGGTGGTGGACGAGCACGGCGGCACCTCGGGGCTCGTCACGCTCGCGGACGTGGTGGCCGAGGTGGTGGGCGACGTGGCCGAGCTGGGCCGGCGGGTGGACGAGGTGCGCGCCCTGCCGGGTGGCCGCTTCGAGCTGCCGGGCACCGCCCAGCTGGATGACCTGGAGGACCGCCTGGACGTCTCGTTCGAGATCGACGACGAGGACGTCGAGATCACGACGATCGCCGGCTACATCATGGCCCGGCTGGGCCGCATCCCCGAGAAGGGGGACTCGCTCAAGCTGGACATGTGGCGCATCCAGGTGGAGGAGGTGGAGGGGCCGCGCGTGGTGCGGGTGACGGTCGAGCCCCAGGCGAGCCCCAAGCCCCCGGTGACCGCGGCGGTACCGGAAGTCTCCTGAGCCGTCCTGCCCGGCTCAGCCGAAGTTGTAGGCGAAGTCGACCCAGGGGACGGGGATGGGCAGGCCCGGCACGCGAATGCCGCCGAGGTCCACCGCCCAGCTCTCCCCGAAGGGGCGCACCGCCAGCGAGGTGACTGCGCACGGGGACGCTCGCCGGAGCCGGCTTCGATGTTCGGACCTGTAGCAGCCCGTAGTCTGGGTTTGGCCCGCCCGCTCGCCTGGAGAGCGGCCATGTCAGACCGGCCTGCTATGCCGCGAAAGCTCACACGAGGAGCGAGTGAGCGGACAGGCGCCCGAGCCCAGGTCGCCTGTGGAATCGATTGAGGAAGGGTAGGGTCTGTTCTCGCCCTGACAGCCCCCTGTCCGCCAGGCCGGTGGGCGCCATGCTTGCCTGCTCGCATATCGTCACGCATGGCAGGGTCATGCTTGATCGGCTGAGATCCAGCGTGCTACTCGTCTGATCGCTCCGAGGCCGATTTTTCGGCCTCCGGAACGCTTTTCCGCCCGCTCGCCCACCTTTCGGGAGCACGTCTCGACATGCGAATCAAGCGCCTGGATATCACCGGCTTCAAATCGTTCATGGAGCGCAGCGTCTTCACGTTCGATGACGGAGTGACGGGCATCGTCGGCCCCAACGGCTGCGGCAAGTCCAACGTGGTGGACTCCATCCGCTGGGTGATGGGCGAGCAGAGCGCCAAGAACCTCCGTGGCCGCGGCATGGAGGACGTCATCTTCAACGGCTCGGAGTCCAAGCCGCCCCTGTCCATGGCCGAGGTGTCCCTCACCTTCCACGTGGACGACACGGACGTGCTCCCCGCCCACCTCTCGGGCCTGCCGGAAGTCACCGTGACGCGCCGCCTCTTCCGCAGCGGCGAGTCCGAGTACCTCATCAACAAGACCACCTGCCGCCTGCTGGACATCACCGAGCTCTTCCTCGGCACCGGCGTGGGCACCAAGGCCTACTCCATCATCGAGCAGGGCCGCGTCGGTCTCATCGTCTCCAGCAAGCCCGAGGACCGGCGCAACCTCATTGAGGAGGCCGCCGGCGTCACCAAGTACAAGTCCCGCCGCAAGGCCGCCGAGCGCAAGCTCGAGGCCACCCAGGCCAACCTCCTGCGCGTCTCGGACATGACGAACGAGCTGGAGCGCCGCCTGGAGAGCCTGTCGCGCCAGGCCAAGAAGGCCGAGAAGTACAAGAAGCTCAAGGCGCGCATGAAGGAGATTGATCTGCACTCGGCCTCGCACCGCTTCCTGGCGCTGCACGCCGAGTCCAAGGTGCTGGTGGAGAAGCTCAGCAGCCTGGGCGGCGAGGAGCGCGAGAACCTCGAGAAGATGCGCGAGCTGGAGCTGGTCATCACCAACCGCCGCACCGCGCTGGAGTCCGAGACCGAGGCCCTCCAGAAGCTCTCCGCCGAGGTGCACACGCTGGAGAGCAACGTGCAGCGCGCGGACCAGGACCTGGCCTACTGGCGCAAGGACCTGGAGGAGACGAGCGCCCGGGTGGCGCAGTCCGAGGCCGAGCTGCACAACGTCCGCTCCCGCCAGTCCGAGCTGGCCGAGACCATGGCCTCCCGCGAGTCCGAGCTGAGCAACATCGCCGGCTCGTGGAAGGAGGACGAGGTCGCCATGAAGGTGGCGCAGGAGGAGCTGCGCCGGGTGAGCCAGCTGCAGGCGGAGATCTCCCTGCGCCTGGAGCAGGAGCGGGCCGCCGTCGTCACCGTGGCGAGCCGCCTGGCCAACCACGAGAGCAACCTCGTCAACCTGGCCCGCCAGAAGGCGGACCTGGAGTCCCGGCGCGCCCGCAACCGCGCCGAGGCGGACGCGCTGCGCGAGCAGGAGAAGCAGCTCGAGGACGCGCGCCAGCACGTGGCCCGCCGGGTGGAGGACAGCCGCCACCTGTCCATGGAGCTCGCCGAGCGCAAGGGCCACGAGGAAGAGGCCCTGATGCGCACGCGCCAGGCCTTCATGGAGAACGAGGTCCAGGTCATCGGCCTCCGCGAGGAGCTGAGCGACAAGCGCAGCCGGCTGGCCTCCCTGGAGGCGCTCCAGAAGGACTACGAGGGCTTCGACAAGGGCGTGCGCGCGGTCATGGTGCGCGCCGGTGAGGAGGCCCGGCAGCAGGGCATCTTCGGTCTGGTCGCGGACGTCATCTCCACCACGCCCCGCTACGAGCGCGCGGTGGAGGCCGTGCTGGGCGAGCGCCTGCAGCACGTCGTCGTGGAGAGCCGCGACAAGGGCGTGGAGCTGGTGGAGTACCTCAAGTCCGCCCTCGAGGGCCGCGGCAGCTTCCTGCCCGTGCCCACCCCCGAGCGCGTGCCCTCCGCCGTGCAGCCGGACGTGTCCCGCCCCGGCGTGCTGGCCCGCGCCCTCGACGAGGTGACGTGCGAGGAGGCTCTCAAGCCCGTGGTGCAGCTGCTCCTCGGGGACGTGGTCATCGTGGAGGACATGGCCGTGGCCAGGGCGTACGCCGAGGCCGAGGGTTCCTCCTGCACGCTCGTCACCCTGGACGGCGAGGTGTTCCGCCCCGACGGCACCATCATCGGCGGCGAGCGCGAGGGCGTCGCCGTGGGCGCCCTGCAGAAGAAGCGCGAGATTCTCGAGCTGGCCTCCGAGGTGGCCCGCGTCGAGGAGCGCTACAACGAGATCCTCACCCGGCACTACACCCTGCAGAAGCAGATGGGGGACACGGAGGACCTCCTCAAGGGGCTGGCGAAGAACCAGCACGCCGAGGAGCTGAGCCTCGCCAGCCAGGAGAAGGACCTGCACAAGGCGAGCGAGGACCTGGCGCGGGTGCGCGACCGGCTCCGGGCGCTGGACGCCGACGAGGCGCAGCTCACGCAGATGTACGACGGGCTGGCCCACGAGGAGGAGAACAGCCGCGGCGAGGTGGCGCACGGCCAGGCGGACCGCGAGGCCCGTGAGGAGCGCGTGAAGCAGCTGGTGGGCGAGCTGGAGTCGCTCAAGCAGCGGGCGGAGACGGCCACCCACAACCTCACCAGCCTCAAGGTGAAGGTGGCCGCCGGTGGCGAGCGCGGCGAGGCCGCCCGCAAGGAGCTGGAGAGCCTGCTGGCCCAGAAGGAGGAGATGGCCAACCGGGTGCGCAAGCTGGAGTCCACCGTGCGCGAGGGCTCGGCGCGGGTGGAGGAGTTCCAGCGCCGCATCGCCGAGACGGAGGCCGAGCGCGCCAAGAAGGCCGAGGACCTCGCGGTGACGGCCGGCGTCCTGGAGTCGCGGCGCACGGCGCATGGCACCGCCTCGTCCGAGGTGCGCGAGCAGGACAACGCGCTGCGCGAGCTGCGCACGAAGCTGGAGGGCCTCACCCAGGGCCTGTCGCAGATTACGTTGCGCGAGCGGGAGATCGCCCTGGAGCTGGAGCACCTGGTGGCCGGCATCCGCGAGCGGCACGGGACGGAGCTGCAGGAGGAGGTGCACAAGTACCACCTGCTGCCGTCGCTGAGCGAGGAGGCCGAGCAGGAGCTGAAGGACCTGCGCGCCCAGGTGGAGAAGATGGGGGAGATCAACCTCACGGCCATCGACGAGCACGCGGATCTGACGAACCGCTCGGAGTTCCTGCTGACGCAGAAGAAGGACCTGTCCGAGTCGATGGAGAAGCTGCAGGAGGCCATCCGGCGCATCGACGCGTCCAGCCGCGAGCGCTTCAAGCAGACGTTCGACATCGTCAACGAGAAGTTCCAGGCCATCTTCCCGCGCCTGTTCGGCGGCGGCCGGGCGAGCCTCGTGCTGACGAACGAAGGGCAGGGCGGCGAGCCGGGCGTGGAGATCGTCGCGCAGCCCCCGGGCAAGAAGCTGCAGAGCATGAACCTGCTGTCCGGTGGCGAGAAGGCGCTGACGGCCGTGGCCCTCATCTTCGCCATCTTCCTCATCAAGCCCACGCCCTTCTGCCTCCTGGACGAGGTCGACGCCCCGCTGGATGAGGGCAACGTGGGCCGCTACAACGACATGGTGAAGGAGATGAGCAAGCAGTCGCAGTTCATCCTCATCACCCACAACAAGCGCACCATGGAAGTGGCGGACACGCTCTACGGCGTCACCATGGAGGAGCCGGGTATCTCCAAGCTCGTCAGCGTGAAGCTGCGCGAGGCCAAGGCGGCCAACGACAACATCACGGCGGCCTGACCCCCGCTCAACCCCTGCCGTCCAACCACCCCTCTCCCCTCGGGAGAGGGACGGGGTGCGGGTATCCGGCTCCCGGATTCCCCCCGTGTGAAGGCGCGAAACCTGACTCCAGGTCCCGCGCCTTCGCCGTTTCAGGAGGCTTCAGTCCTCTCGCCGTTTGGCGCGAGAGATCTCCCGGCCCATCCGGGAGCGGGCCCGCTCCAGCTGGCGCTGTTGCCGCTGCGCGGCGGGATCCGCTTGCCGGGCCTGCCAGGCCTGCTCGCGCCGCAGCTTCTCGTAGCTGGCCAGCCGCTCCTTGGAGAGCTCTCCGGTCTCCAGGGCGGCGCGCACCGCGCATCCCGGCTCACCCCGGTGGGTGCAGTCCCGGAAGCGGCAGCCGCCGGCCAACGCGAGGATGTCCGCGAAGGCGTGCTCGAGCCCTTCCTCCTCGCCCCACAGCCCGAGCTCGCGCATGCCAGGCCCATCGATGAGCAGCCCTCCGTGGGGCAGCACGAACAGCTCCCGGTGCGTGGTGGTGTGGCGGCCCCTGTCGTCGTCGGCGAGGACGGACTGGGTGGCCAGACGCGACTCGCCCAACAGGTGGTTGACGAGGGTGGACTTGCCCACGCCCGAGGAGCCGAGCATCGCGCCCGTCCTTCCGGCGGGGAGTTGTGCACGCAGCGCCTCGAGCCCCTCCCCGGTGTGCGTGCTCAGCGCGAGCACGGTCACTCCGGGGGCGAGGGCCTCGACTTCGAGCACCCGGGTGGCCGCCTCCGGCTCGAGGTCCGCCTTGCTGAGCACCACCACGGGCGTGGCTTCACTGTTCCACGCCAGGGTGAGCGCCCGCTCGATGCGGCGGGGGTTGAAGTCGCCATCCAACCCCGTCACGAGGAACACCACGTCGAGGTTGGCGGCGATGGGTTGACCCGCGTGCTCGTGGCCCGCCTCGCGCCGCATGAGGACTCCGCGGCGGGGGAGGACGGCGTGCAGCAGGGCCTCGCCTTCGCCGGGAGGCAGTTGCACCGCGACCCAATCGCCGATGGTGGGCAGGGACTCGGCGCTGGCCGCGTGGTGGAGGATCCGTCCCGAGGGCCGCGCGAGCACGGTCCTCTCCGCGGTCTGGACGGTGAGCAGCCCGCGGTCCTGGCGCACGACGCGCCCGGGGATGAGGGAAGGGGAGGACTGGGTGAGGAACTGCGAGAAGGCGGAGGTGAGGTCAGGACCCCAACCGAGGGATTCGAGGAACACTGTGAAGGACTCCGGGCAGAGCGGTGCCGATGGCGCACTTTTGAATTCAAGGGCGCCCAGCAAGGAGCGGGACCGCGCTGCGTCGGACCTTCGGCCGGCTAGGCGGCCCGCGCCTCCTGGGCGAACAGGGCGTCAACCACGGCAAGCGCAATGGGAGCGTTCATGGAATCCTCCGGGGGCAAACCGCTTCTTCTGACTCAACCGACGCGGAAATCCTGACAATTTCCCTCGGGAGGGGGGCGGGCAACCCGGAAAGACAAAAGGCGCGGAACCCGTCGGGAGGGCTCCGCGCCTTCGTCATCCAGGGCCCCTCACGAGGCCCAGGTGGTCACTTGTAGCTGACCTTGGGGCAGGCACCCTGGTCGGCCTTGAGGCGCTCCTCGGCGCTCTTCACGTCCTGCTCGGCGGCGGTGACGGCCTCCTGCAGCTTGCCCTCCAGCTCACCCCAGGCCGCGTCCTTGGCCTTGAGCTCCTGCACGTTGGCCAGCGACTGCTGCTCCACCTGCAGCTGCGCGGTGAGGGCAGCCACCGAGCCCTTGGAGGCCTCGACGAGCGCGTTGCACTTGCTGGTCAGCTCCGGCAGCAGATCGTACTGCTTCTTCTGCGGCGTCTTCTGGAACCTGGTGATCACCGCCTCGTAGATCTCCGCCGCGTTGGCGCGGGTGCCGAAGGCCAGGGCCGTGTTCGCGGCGCGCTGATTGCGCAGCAGATCCAGCTGGTAGAAGCGCAGCTCGGGCGACATGTCCGCCGACATCTCGCTCGCCTGCGAGTGGAAGTGGGTGAAGCGGTAGGGGAACTTCAGCTCGGTCACCGAGATGTTGGCCGGCAGGGCCATCATCTTGGCCTGGAGGCAGGCGGCGAGCGCATCACCCTCGGGGGAGCCGGGGGAATCGAAGACGACCTCCGCCGGGTTCGGCACGCCCTTCTTCAGGTCCACCGTGGCCTTGAGCTGGGGCGGGATCTTCGTGCCGAAGGGGGCGTAGCACTCGCACCAGGTCGGCTCGGCGAGCCGCACCGTGCCCGAGAAGTCCGAGCCCGGGTTGATGCCGAACTTGACGGTGGCGCTGCTGCCCACCTCGTGGACGAAGGTGCTCTCGGACGTCACCGGCTGGGCGCCCTTGGGCAGGGCGGTGAGCGGCACGCGCGTGTCCACCACCTTCTGGATGCAGGCGGTGCCCTCGGGGGTGAGGTTCTCCCCGGAGATGGCGTGGGTGCCACCCTGGTCGGTGAGGGTGGTCTTCACCACCACGCGGGTGGTCTCGGCGCCACCGCGGGACTTGGGATCCACCAGGCACTCCATCACCTCGGGACGGGTGCTCAGGAGCGCGCCCACGAGGACGCCCTCGTTGGGAGGCTGGGGGAGGGTGAGGGCCTTGGGCTGGCACACCGCCACGTCGAAGGGCGGCTGGTTGGTGATGCGCATCCGCTCCTCGGTGGTGGTCGGGCCCGCCGGCTTCTTCTGGGCCTCCTGTACGCCGGCACAGCCGGTGACGGCGAGGATGGACGCGATGGCGATACGGCGCATCATGCTGGGGAATCTCCCTTGGGGTTGGGGAAAAGCGAGGGCCTATTTATCAAGGCCCTCGGCATTCTTGAGATCCTTCAACCGCAGCCCGTTCTTCTTGAGCAGGCGGTAGAGGCTCTGCATGGACAGGCCGGTGTGCTGCTCGGCCGTCTTCATGTCGAAGTTGGACACGCGCATGACCTCGGCGAAGTAGAGGCGCTCGAAGTCCGCCACCACCCGGTCCTTGGCCTCGTGGTAGGGCATGCCGGTGACGAGCGCGGCCACGCTGGTGGTGGGCTGCTGGCCCTCCGCCTTGCGCTCGGGCTGGGCCATGAAGTCCAGCCAGCTCACGTTGCCCGTCTCCTGCATGAGGGCGCCGCGCTCCAGCACGTTGCGCAGCTCGCGCACGTTGCCCGGCCAGTCATAGCCCTCGAAGAGGGCGAGCGTCTGGGGGGTGAGCTCGAAGGAGGACTTGAGGCCGCGCAGCAGGGACTGGGCGAGCACGGGGATGTCCTCGCGCCGGGTGCGCAGCGGGGGCAGGCGCACGCGCGCCACCGCCAGGCGGTAGTAGAGGTCCGCGCGGAAGCGGCCCTGGCGTACGTCTTCCTCCAGGTTGCGGTGCGTGGAGGCGATGACGCGCACGTCCACCTGCACCGGCGCCCCGTCCAGCGAGGGCACCTCGCGCGACTCCAGCACGCGCAAGAGCTTGGGCTGCAGCGACAGGGGCAGCTCCCCCACCTCGTCCAGGAAGAGGGTGCCGCCCTGGGCCGCCTCGAAGACGCCCTTGCCGCCCTCGTCGCCGTTGGAGCGCAGGCCGCCGAACAGCTCGCGCTCGGCCTTCTCCTCGGTGATGAGGTTGCAGTCCACCACCTTGAAGGGGCCGTGCCGCCGCCGCGAGTGCTCGTGCACCGCGCGCGCCGCCAGCTCCTTGCCCGTGCCCGTCTCGCCCTCCAGCAGGAGGTTCATGTCCTCCCGGGCGATGCCGCGCAGCTGCGCGAAGACGACGCGCATCTTCTCCGAGGCCGCCACCAGGTGGCCGAAGGCATCCGCTCCACCCGTCACCTCCACCTCGGTGGCGCGCGCCTCCTGCTTGATGGCCAGCTTCGTCTTGCCCACCATCACCTTGTCACCCGGCTGCAGCAGCGCCTGCATCACCTGATGACCATCCAGGAAGGTGCCGTTGCGGCTGCCCAGGTCGCGCACGATGATTCCCTTGCTGGTCCGCTCCAGCTCGATGTGCCGGCGGCTCACCGTCTGGTCGCTCAGCACCAGGTCGCTCGCCACATCCGAGCCCACGCGCAGCAGCGCATCCTGCGTGGTGACCTTCTTGCCCTTGTCCGGGCCGGCCACCACCTCCACCGTCCAGTCACGCACTTGAATCCGTGTCGAGCGAGCCTCGGGGCTCTGCACGGTCTGGGTGACCTCCGGCCTGTCGTCGATCATTGGCGTAGACCCTCCACCCGGGGCGGCGGACTGGGTACTTCCGCCAGCGTCGCGGGAGTTTCCTGTTTATGGGGCCGTTACGGCGGGAGCAAGCGTTAGTGTCCGAGTGTACGGACCCCTGCATCAGGGCGGCTGTAAAAAAGAAGCCGCCCGGGAGGTCCAGAGCCCTCCCGGGCGTGCGTGCTTCATCGGGTATCCGGGGTCCGTCAGTACCTGGAGGGTGAGTCGCTGGCCGGGAAGGACTCCTTGGCCTGCTCGTCCACGATGTCATCCGAGGCGTTGCCACCGGACTTCACCTGGGCGTTGGTCTGTGCGCCGGCCGAGCGGCGCGCCTTCTTCGTGTCCTGGGCTTGTACCGTCTTCTGGCCGCCGCTGATGCCGCCGCTGGCCTTCACGCCCCCGGTCCGCGCCAGCCGCGCGCCCAGCAGGTTCTTCGCGCGCTCGGCCAGGTCCTTCTGGGCCTCCTGGTAGTCACGGAAGAAGTCCACCAGCTCCTGGTCCCCGCTCTGCTCGGCGTCCTGGATGTACTGGCCGATCTCCGAGGCGCCCTGGAGACAGTGGTAGAGCACGCTGATGACGTCGTAGTTCTCGTCCTGGGTTCCCGTGACCTGTTCCCCTGCCTCTGCCATCGTCCACCTCCGTGGGTGTGGAGTTGCTCCGGGCAACCTGCACACGGTGGAAGGGGGACGCCCGGGGAGCACGGCTGGCCGCCTGCTCCCGGAGGCGCGGAGCGGTGACTCAGGCCTGGAGCATCGGCTCGAGCCGCCCCTCGCTCTCCAGCCGGGCCAGGTCGGAGTAGCCACCCACGTGGGTGTCGCCGATCCAGATCTGCGGCACGGTCCGCTGGCCGCCGCTCATCTCCACCAGCTTCGACCGCATGTCGTCGTCACCGGTGACGTCCAGCTCCTCGTACTTCACGCCCTTGCGCGTCAGCAGATCCTTGGCCCGGACGCAGTAGCCGCAATAGGTGGTGGTGTAGATTTTCACGGGCTTCACGCATGTCCTCCTCGTGTCTTCCTCCAAACTAAGGGGGAGGGGGACGCCACGCCACCCGGCGTACGCTCGGCTCCCTGAAACGCGAACGGCCCCCGGCTCCACGAGGGAACCGGAGGCCGTCGCTGGAGGCACTCCCACGGACACCGGAGCGCGAGAGGCACCCGCGCTCCGCTGCCCGGGGGCGACTACATGCCCATGCCGCCCATACCGCCCATGCCGCCCATGCCGCCCATACCGCCGCCGGCGGGCATGTCCTTCTCCTCCTTCGGACGCTCGGCCACCATCGCCTCGGTGGTGAGCATCAGGGAGGCCACGGAGGCCGCGTTCTGCAGCGCGTAGCGGCTCACCTTGGCCGGGTCGATGACGCCGGCGGCCAGCAGGTCCTCGTAGACGCTGGTGGCGGCGTTGAAGCCGAACGAGCCCGTGCCCTCCTTGACCTTGTTGACGATGACGCTGCCCTCGAGGCCGCCGTTGCCGACGATCTGGCGCAGCGGCTCCTCGACGGCGCGGCGGATGATGTCCACGCCGAACTTCTCACCGGCCTCGACCTTGAGGGTGTCCAGGGCCTTGGAGCAGCGCAGCAGGGCCACGCCACCACCAGGCACCACGCCCTCCTCGACGGCGGCGCGGGTCGCGTTGAGCGCGTCCTCGACGCGAGCCTTCTTCTCCTTCATCTCGGTCTCGGTCGCGGCGCCCACGTTGATGACGGCCACGCCGCCCACCAGCTTCGCCAGACGCTCCTGGAGCTTCTCGCGATCGTAGTCGCTGGTGGTCTCCTCGATCTGGGCGCGGATCTGCTTCACGCGCGCCTCGATGTCCTTCTGCGCACCGGCACCGTCGACGATGGTGGTGTTGTCCTTGTCGATGGTGATGCGCTTGGCCTTGCCCAGATCCTGGAGCGTCAGCGTCTCCATCTTGATGCCCAGGTCCTCGGCGATCATCCGGCCGCCCGTCAGGGTGGCGATGTCCTCGAGCATGGCCTTGCGGCGGTCACCGAAGCCCGGCGCCTTCACGGCCGCCACGTTCAGCACGCCACGGATCTTGTTCACCACCAGGGTGGCCAGGGCCTCGCCCTCGATGTCCTCGGCGATGATCAGCAGCGGCTTGCCGGAGCGGGCCACCTGCTCGAGGATGGGGAGCATGTCCTTCATCGAGGAGATCTTCTTCTCGTTGATGAGGATGAGGGCGTCGTTGAGGACGACCTCCATGCGCTCCGGGTCCGTCACGAAGTACGGGGAGAGGTAGCCGCGGTCGAACTGCATGCCCTCGACCACGTCCAGGGTGGTGTCCAGGCCCTTGGCCTCCTCCACCGTGATGACGCCCTCCTTGCCGACCTTCTCCATCGCATCGGCGATGATCTGCCCGATGGTGGTGTCGCCGTTGGCGGAGATGGTACCGACCTGGGCGATCTCCTTCTTGTCCTTGGTCGGCTTGGCCAGCGTCTTCAGCTCGGCCACGATGGCGGCCACGGCCTTGTCGATGCCGCGCTTGATGTCCATCGGGTTGTGACCGGCGGCCACCAGCTTCGCGCCCTCGCGGAAGATGGCCTGGGCCAGCACGGTCGCGGTGGTGGTGCCGTCACCGGCCACGTCGGAGGTCTTGGAAGCCACCTCCTTCACCATCTGCGCGCCCATGTTCTCGAACTTGTTCTCCAGCTCGATCTCCTTGGCCACGGTCACGCCGTCCTTGGTGATCGTGGGGGAGCCGAACGACTTCTCGATCACCACGTTGCGGCCCTTGGGGCCCAGGGTGACCTTGACCGCGTCGGCCAGGATGTTCACGCCGCGGAGAATGGCCTCGCGAGCGCGCACGTCGAACAGAATGTCTTTCGCCATAGTGATGAATTCCTTTGGGTGGGTTGAGGAGCGGGGAAGGGGGACGACTACTTCTCGATCACGCCGAGCACATCCTCCTCACGGAGGATGAGGTGCTCCTCACCGTCGATCTTGATCTCGGTGCCCGCGTACTTGCTGAACAGGATGGTGTCGCCGGCCTTGATGTCGAGCGGGCGGACCTTGCCGTCCTCGAGGACCTTGCCGTTGCCGGCCGCGATCACCTTGCCCTCGATCGGCTTCTCCTTGGCCGAGTCCGGGATGATGATGCCACCCTTGGTCTTCTCCTCCTCCTGAACCCGCTTGACGATGATGCGGTCCTGCAGCGGACGAATCTTCATGGTGGTGCTCCTCCGTGAGTGCTCCCGCCCGCGGGGCGGGTCGGTGAAGAAAGGTGTTCGGGTTTGTTGGCAGACGAATGGGCCGAGTGCCAGCGGCCGCGGAACAATAATCACCGTCCGGGGGCTGTCAAGCCGTCCTGACGATTTTGCAAGACCTTGGGATTGCTGACGTTTGTGGGGGGCGCTGGCAGTCGCCGGCGTGGACTGCTCGCCGCGTAGGACCCCGTTGGCGGCGCCCCGAAAAAGCG